>JBQGDI010000059.1:0-6936 GCA_052038965.1 Candidatus Limnocylindrales bacterium
GCCCGTCGGCGATGGCCAGCACGCGGTCCGGCCGGAGGCCGAGCGCCTCCTCGACGCGGTGCTCGACGATCACCACCGCGCGGCCGGAGTCGGCAAGCTCGCGGAGGATGCCGAGGAGTCGGGCCGCGGTCGCCGGGTCGAGATTGGCGAGCGGCTCGTCCACGACGTACAACATCGGCTCGAGCATCAGGACCCCGGCCATCGCGATGAGCTGCCGCTCCCCGCCGGACAGCTGGGCCGTCTCGCGCCCGAGCAGCGGCTCGATGCCGGTCCGCGCCGCGACCCGCGCGATCCGGCTCCGGATGTCGGTTCGCGCCATCGCGAGGTTCTCCGGGCCGAACGCCAGCTCGGCCTCGGTCGTCGCGCCCACGATCTGGCGGGCCGGGTCCTGGAGCAGGGTGCCGACGGTCAGCGCGATCTCTCGCAGCTTCTGCTCTCTCGTCGCCCGGCCCGCGACCTCGACCCGGCCCTCGAGCTCCCCGGGGTAGGCGTGCGGGATGAGCCCGTTCATGGCCCGGATGAGGGTGCTCTTGCCGCAGCCCGAGGGACCCGCGACGAGCAGGACCTCGCCGGGCCGGATCTCCAGGTCGACACCCTCGAGCGCGGGCTCGGTCGCGCGGCGATACTGGAAGGTCAGGCCCTCGATCCGGACGATCGGTTCGGACATCCGGACCCCTGGGTCAGGCCGGCTCGATCCGGACGGGCCTGTCGACCTCGATCCCGAGGCGCGCGGCGACGTTCGACTGGTTGTCGGCGTACGCGATGTCGCCGAACGAGTCCGCGTACAGCAGCGGGCTGCCGGCTGGGACCTCGCCGAACGTCCGGGCCCACGGCACGACCTCGACGATCGCGACGCTGCCGTTCGCGCCGGCGAACTCGACGCGCAGCCGGCGCCCGGGCTCCAGCGGCCCGACCGCGCGGGCGAGGTCCGCGGGCACGCCGCTGATCCGCAGGTTGCCGAACGAGTCGATGTACACGACCGAGCTGTGGAGGCCGCCGTCGCGGATCACCGGCGCCGGGAAGTCGAGCCGGGTGAGCGTCTCGACGTCCACGACCGGGCCGACCGCCTCGAAGGCCCCACCGGCCGCGAGGTGGCCGGCCATCGGCGCGAAGATGTCGCGGCCGTGGAACGTCGAGCTCACGTCGGGCAGCATCCACGCCGAGTTGTCCAGGAGGCGGGCCTCCGCGATCCCGCCGAGCCGCGCCGCAGCCGGCATCAACAGACCGTTGTCGGGGCCGATCAGCACATCGCCCCGGCCAGCTCGGAGCCCGATCGGGCGACGGACCGTGCCGACGCCGGGATCGACGACGCCGACGTGGACTCCGACCGGCATCGAGTGAAGTGACGCCCAGAGGAGGAACGCGCCATCGCGGATCGCGTACTTCCGGACCGAGTGGCTGATGTCCACGATCTGGGCATCGCGCGCGATGCCGATCATGACCCCGCGGCAGATCGCGGCCGCGGCGTCGGGCCCGAAGTCGGTCAGGAACGTGATCACCGGGCGCATCGGCCGGGATGGTATCGGACGCCCCTCGTCGGCTGCCCCCCGAACGACCGAGACGGCGCCCGGGCCTGGGCGCCGTCTCGAGCACTGCGAGCGAGCCGAGGGGAGGAGAGCCTCGGTCCGCGGGTGATTCAGGTGGTCGGGGCGGGCGGTGCCTGGAGCCCTCCGTCGGAGATGTCGTCAGGACTCGGTCGGCCGGTTCGGCCGCGCCGCTGCGCGACGAGCGCCTCGACCTCGCGGACCGACCAGCGAACTCGGTCGATCGGCAGGCCGTGGAGGAACGCCGTGAGATTCGCCGCTTCCCCTGGCTCGAGGCCGCGCGCCAGCAGGGCTCGATAGGTCTCGCGAAGCTCGCTTCGGCCCGACTGCTGCATGACCTCGCTCCGGTTCGGTCCTGTGCGGCGATGGTCGGTCCGGGGCAGTCCGTGGCGCGATGACCCGCGGGTACCGGTGGGGGCAGTACTTCCGTTGCGTCGTGGCCGCCGTATCCTCGGGCGCGTGGACGACCCGACGACCGAGCGGATCGGCGGCAAGCGCGACCGAACGGCTCGGCTGATGCGCGTCGCGGTCCTGCTCAGCCAGCACCGCGAGGGGATGCGGCCGAGAGACATCGCCGAGCGCCTCGGGATGTCCGTTCGGAACGTGTATCGCGACCTGCGGGCGCTCGAGGAGGAGGTCGAGCTGCCGACCTGGTCGGAGGGCGGGCGCTGGGGGGTCCTGGGCAGCGCCTTCCTGCCGCCGCTCAAGCTCAACCTCCAGGAGGCGATGGCGGTCTTCCTGGCCGCCCGGCTCATGGTCCGGTACGCCGACAAGTACGACCCCGACCTCGGCTCGGCCTTCGAGAAGCTGGCCGAGAACCTGCCACCGACCCTCCGCGGCCACGTCCAGCGAAGCCTCGACGTCCTCCAGCAGGCACCCCACGATCCGACCTTCACCCGCCACGTCCACGACCTGACGCAGGCCTGGGCGGACCGCCGCGTCGTCGAGATCGAGTACGAGGGCGCGGCCTACGAGGGCCGGCCGGGCGAGCGCAGCCGCCGAACCATCCAGCCGTGGCTGATCGAGCCGTCGCTCGAGACCCATGCGCTCTACCTGCTCGGCTGGGACGAGGATCGCGGCGGGATGCGGACGTTCAAGATCGAGCGGATTCGCGAGGTCCGCCTCACCCCCCGCCAGTTCGAGCCTCCCGAGTCCGGGACCCTCGAGCGCGACCTCCGTCGCGGCTGGGACATCATCGCCGACCAGCTCCCGGTGCGGGTCGTGCTGCGATTCGCGCCGGCGGTCGCCGACCGAGTCCTAGAGACCCGCTGGCACGCGCTCCAGGAGACGGAGCGGCTGCCCGACGGCGCGTTGCGGTGGTCGACGACGGTCAGCGGTACCATCGAGATCCGGCTCTGGATCCTGTCGTGGGGCGATGACGTTGAAGTCGTCGAGCCCAGCGAGCTCCGCGAACAGGTGCGAGCGATCCACGAGCGGGCCGCCGCGCGCAACTCCGCCTGACCCTGCCTGGCGGGCGTGAGCCGTTCCCGGGTGATGCTCGAGCGCACGACGAATGAAGCAAGGCAGCAAGTTTCGACCATCCGTTCGCTTCACGAATCGGAGGACGAGGATGAGGATGCCGACCGTGGCCGGCACGACCGTTTCGGGGGGACGGATCCGGCTCGCGCTCGTCGCGGGCCTGGTCGCGCTGACGTTCGTCGTCGGCCCGCTCTCCCACCCGACACCGGCGGCCGCCGGCACGGCCGACAACATGGAGGCGAGCCTCCTGTCGTGGATCAACGCCGACCGTGCGAAGCTGGGCCTGGTCCCGCTCCGACTCCACCGTGGCCTCGTCGACCTCGCCGGCGACCGGGCCGCGACGATGGCCTCGACGGGCGTGATGGAGCACCTCGACTGCCTCGGCTGCGTGCTCAACAACCGGGGCATCCAGTGGTACGGGTACGGCGAGGTCATCGCCTGGACGAGTTGGCCGTGGGGCAGCCAGGCGGCGCAGTCGCTCTACAACGCCTGGAAGGGCAGCAGCACCCACTGGCCCCTGCTGATGAGCAACCGCTTCAACTACCTCGGGATCGGGGTCGCCTACCGCTCCTCGAACGGGCGGACCTACGGCGCGATCGACCTGACCGAGTCGGTCGACCAAACACGGCCGTGGGCCAAGATGCGGACGGCCTCTCGGCAAGGCAACGACGTGACCTGGACTTGGACGGGTGCGGACACACGGCTGCAGACCCACACCGCCGGCCTCAAGAACTTCGTCGTCCAATTGAAGGTCGGCTCCGGCGACTGGCGGACGATCCGGACCGGGACGACGGCCACCTCGATCACCCTCACCGACCGGGCGGGCGGACGGACCTACTGGCTCCGCGTCCGCTCACGTGACAACCGCGGGTACCTGTCCCGCTGGACCGCCAAGGTCGGGGTCTACGTCCCCTGAGCCCGCTGGGCCTGGCCTCCGCCCTCGTATCCTGAGGTCGTGGCGCGCCACCCCTTCGCCGCCGTCAACCTGATCAGCGATCCGATCCACGGCTACCTCGAGCTGACCAAGCGACTCTCGCGGGCGGAATCCGACGCCGCCGGCCTGCCGCCCGAGGATATCGCCGAGGACGACCTCCTCGACACCGCCTGGGTCCAGCGGCTGCGCCGCATCAGCCAGCTGCAGAGTGCGCGCTGGGTCTTCCCGACCGCCGAACACTCGCGCTTCACGCATGGCCTCGGGGTCATGCACGAGGCCGGGCTGTGGGCCCGGTCGCTGCTGCCGTCGCTCCTGACCGCCCTGCCGTCGCTCGCCCCCGGCGAGGCCATCCCCTCCGAGGGCCTCGTCGTCGAAACGCTGCGAGTCGCGGGACTGCTCCACGACGTGGGTCACGGGCCGTTCGCGCACTTCTTCGACGACCAGATCCTGGGGTCGTTCGCCGCGCCCGCAGACGCGCGCCGCGGCGCGGGCAAGCGCCTGTCGCATGAGGACATCGGCCAGCTGATCATCGAGGGTCCGCTGGCGCCGTTGATCCGGGGGCTGCGGCGCGCGCCCGGCGCCACGCCGGAGCGCGACGCCTTCGCCGCCGGCGAGTCAATCGACCCGCGCTGGGTCTCGTTCCTGATCGCCAAGCCGGCCCTCGACGACCCCTCGATGCCAGGCTGGATCCGGCTCCTCCAGCCGCTGCTGTCGGGCGTCTTCACGGTCGACAACCTCGATTACGTCCGCCGCGACGCGTTCTTCACCGGGGTCAAGGCCGGGATCGACGTCGAGCGGCTGCGCCGCTACGCCTTCATCTCGGAGCGGGGCCTGACGCTCTACGAGCCGGGCGTCCCGGCGCTCGAGGGCTTCCTCGAGGCGCGGATGCTGCTGCACCAGACGGTCTACTTCCATCGCGCGGTGCGGGCCATCGACCTCGACATGGCCGAGGTCTTCGAGCCGGCCATCCACGCCCTGTTCGGCGACGACTCTCCGGCGGACCGGCTCTCCGGCTACGCCGACCTTGACGAGTACGCCCTGCTCCACCAGGCCGCTCGCTGGGCCCGCGGCGAGGACGTCGTGTCCGAGGGTCAGCGGCCGACCCCGGGTGACGGTCGGGTCACGGCCGCGGTCGCCGAGGGCTGGCGCGGCATCCTCCTCCGCCGGCCCGGCTGGCGAGCCGAGGCCGAGATCCGATTGTCATACGAGGAGGACGAGGACATCGCGGCCGCGCTGGCCGGTCTCGGATCGCCGGAGCCGGGTCGAATCGCGGTCGACCTGGCCGTCGTCGACGCCCGCCCCACGAACGGCCGGCGCCTGTCGATCGAGGGGCGTGACGGGCACGAGATCCCGCTCGGGGAGGCGCTCCGGCGGGTGCCGGCCAACGCCCTCATCGGCCGGCGCTACCGGCGGGTCAGTCGGGTCGCGTGATGCCCGCCGATTCGAGCGGCGGCAGGACCAGCAGCGGATCGATCCGGGCGATCGCCCGACCCGGCAGCAGGGTCCGCTCGGCGATCTTGCGGGTCAGGGCGATCGAGGCCGTCTCGTGGGGACTGAAGACCGAGTAATGGAGGTGGCAGCCGGTTGCGTCGCCGGTCCGCCCCTCGTAGCCCAGGAGGTCGCCCGCCGCGACGCGCTGGCCAGGCGCCACGACCACGCTCCTGAAATGGGCGTAGACGCTGCGATAGCCGTTGCCGTCGTCGACCACGACCGCGATCGCGATGGCGTCCCAGAGGCGCCCCCGGTCCAGCCGCTGGAAGTAGTCCGAAAGGTCGCCCAGCCAGCCGATGTGGTCGTCGTATCGCCGGCCTGCGGCCAGGACGATGCCCCCGTGCGCGGTGACGATCGGGTCGCCGCACTTCGTCGCGAGGTCGATGCCGTCGTGGAAGCGCCGTCCATCGACGACGTACGAGCCGTCCTTGCTTCGGCCGTAGGGATTGGTCAGCAGCGCATCGGTCAACGGCCAGCGGTAGCCGACGAGGTCGGCCGGTGGGATCGGCCGCCCCTCACGTCGAAGCCGCTCGCCGCGTTCGGCCAGGTCGCGCCCCGACACCCAGACGACGGGGCCGAACGACGGCCGTGGTGTAGCTGCGAGCCCGGCGCCGCCGGGCGGCCTGGAGGCCCGGTCCGCGACCCCTTCGGCCCCGCCGAATCCGGCCCACGCGCCGAGCTGACCGCCGACGAGGAGGAGGGCCGCAACGACAAGGGTCAGGACGGCCGCGGAGCGCGCGACGGGCGCTCGCCACGCACGCCGACGGCCCCGGCGGGGTCGTGGGGAGGCCTTTGCGGGACGGCGATTCGCGGCCGGCCGCCGACCCTCGTCGGGTCCCATGCGCCGGGCATGGGCAGACCGGGATCGCGGCCGCGCAGCCATCGGCTGACAGCGTAGCGCGGGCACGCAACTCGAACATGAGTTCGATGACCTTCCGGTCGCCGGTCGTCAGCACCCGGCTTCGGTCGCCACTGCGATAATCTCCCGGCGCGCGCCCGTAGCTCAGTGGACCAGAGCATGTGGCTTCGGACCACAGGGTCGGGGGTTCGAATCCCTCCGGGCGCGCCACCTCCCGCGAAACGCCGCGAGGCCTTGCAGCCGCGGCTCGACCTCCGGCATTGCCACGCCCGGCTGGGACGACCTCCCGGGCGCCACGAGTCGGTCGCCCCAACCTAGAGCTGTGGCTTCACGACCATCAGGAACGCGACGATCACGAGGAGGACCAGCATCGCGGTGCCGCCCCGCTGTGCCCGAACGGCCAGGGCCGGGAGCGCGGGCGAGTAGCCGCCGGGCGGTGGGGGTGATGACGTCATCTCGATGATCCGCTCGATGATTCGTCGCTGGACGTAGAACGAATACAGGTACACCGCCGTGTAGATGGCGATGGCGAGGTCGAGCCACCAGGAGGTCCGGCTGCTGAGGTCGATGCCGAGGACCGCGATCATCGCCAGCCCGGTAGCCGGGATGATCAGGCCGACGGGGTAGAC
>JBQGDI010000060.1:0-16761 GCA_052038965.1 Candidatus Limnocylindrales bacterium
GTCCCCGACCTCGGTCGCGCGGCCGCACGTCGAGCACACGACGTGATGGTGATGGGCGGGTTCGCAGGCGACGTAGGCGTGCTCGCCCGACGGCAGGTCGAGCCGCTCGACGACCCCGAGGTCGGCCAGGACGTCGAGCGAGCGGAAGATCGTGGCGCGGCCCAAACCTAGGCGCCGGCGCTTCGATTCGCCGAGCAGCTCCTCGGCGGTGAAGTGACCCGACCAGCCGGCGATCAGCCCGGCGAGCGCGCGCCGCGGCCCGGTCAGCCGGTAGCCGGCGGCGTCGAGCGCGGCGGTGATCGTCGGGGCGTCCACGTCCCCGATCGTAGCGTAATCGATACTCAGTCGCAAAAAGTGCCGGCCGGCCGACCCCTGGCAGGGATCAGCCGGGCACGATCGCCGTGCCGGCCCGGCCGTCGAGCGCCGCCTCGAGCAGGTCGGGACTCGAGATCACCGCCCGGCCCCCGACGGCCTCGAGGTACCAGACGCAGGCCTCGATCTTGGGCTGCATGCTGCCGGCGCCGAAATGGGTTCCCTCGGCCAGGTAGCGCTTCGCTTCCGACACCGTCAGCCGATCGATCCAGCGCTGCTCCGGCCGGCCCCAGTCGAGCGCGACCGCCGGGACGGCCGTGCTGATCATGTACACGTCGGCCCGCAGCTCGATCGCCAGCAGCGCCGAGGCGAGATCCTTGTCGATCACCGCCGCCACGCCGTGCAGGTCGCCGTGCTGGTCGGCCACGACCGGGATGCCACCGCCGCCCACGGTGATGACCACGAAGCCGTCGCGCAGCAGCGACCGGACCGCGTCGAGCTCCACGATTCGCCGTGGGTGCGGCGAGGGGACGACCCGTCGCCAGCCGCGGCCGGCATCCTCCCGCACCACCCAGTGCTCCTCGTCCCGCCGTCGCTCCGCCATCGCCTCGTCCATGAACGAGCCGATCGGCTTGGACGGCTTCGCAAAGGCCGGGTCGTCGGGCGCCACCTCGACCTGGGTGACGACGGTGACCGCCTGGCGGTTGAGTCCGAGGCGCCGGAAGTCGTGGCCGAGGTTCTGCTGGAGCTCATAGCCGATGGCGCCCTGCGTATCGGCGTCGCAGACGTCCAGCGGCACCTCGTGGAGCTCGTGGGCCGACAACTCCGATCGGCGCAGGATGAAGCCCACCTGGGGCCCATTCCCGTGGCCGATCGCGACGTCCCAGCCGTCGCGGATGATCGACGCGATGTGGGCGCTCGTTTCGCCCAGCGCCGCGATCTGGTCGGGCACGGTCATGTGCCGAGCGTCCTTGATCAGCGAGTTGCCGCCGATCGCGACGACGAGCAGCTGGTTGGCCATCGATCGAGTTCCTCCGGGAGGCTGTTGGCGGCCGGGGTCGCCGGCGGCCCTCGCGTCAGCCCATGGTCAGGGCCATGACCGCCTTCTGGACGTGGAGGCGATTCTCGGCCTCGTCGTACACGACCGAGTGGGGGCCGTCGATGACCGCGTCGGCGACCTCGACGTTTCGGTCGGCCGGCAGCGGGTGCATGTAGATCGCATCCGGGGCGGCCATCCCGATGCGCCGCTCGTCGGCGATCCAATCGGCGTGGCGGCGGGCGATCTCGGCGCCCTCGTCCTCGGTCTTCGCGGTCAGCAGGGCGCCCCAGCTCTTGGCGTAGACGACGTCTGCCCCGCGCATCCCCGCCTCGAAGTCGTCCAGGAGCTCCAGGCTGCCCCCGCTCCGGCGGGCGTTCTCGGCCGCCTGGTCGACGTACTCGTCAGGGAGCTTGAACTCGGGCGGGTGGACCAGGCGGACGTGCATCCCGTAGCGCGTCGTCAGCAGCGACAGGTCGATCGGGACGCTGATCGGCTTCTGGTAGCTGGCCGCGTAGGCCCAGCTGATGTCGATCGTCAGGCCCCGCGGGTCACGCTTCTTCTCGAAGATCGTCAGCAGGTCGGCCAGCGACTGGTGCGGGTGGAACAGGTCGCACTGCATGTTGAGCACCGGGACGCGACTGGCCGCCGCGACCTCCCGGATGTAGCGGTTGCCGACTCCCCAGTCGACGTTCCGGATCGCGATCCCGTCGTTGTAGCGACCGAGGATCTCCCCGATCTCCCGGGCCGTGTCGCCGTGGGCGATCTGGGTCGTGCGGCTCTCGATGAACTGCGCGTGGCCCCCGAGCTGCGCCATCCCGGCCTCGAACGACGCGCGCGTCCGGGTCGACGAGAAAAAGAACAGCATCGCCAGGACTCGCTCTCGGAGCAGGGGATGGGGGATCCCCAGGGCGCGCTCGCGCTTGAGCTGGATCGCGACCTCGAGGATGGTGTCGATCTCCTCCTTCGTCCACTCCTGGAGGCTGATGAGGTCCCGACCCCGGAGGCCCGTCTGCATCGCCGGGTCCCTACTCGGCCGCGCCGAGCACGAGCGCCAGCAGCGCCATGCGCAGCGACACGCCGTTCGACGCCTCGACCCAGTAGCGCTGGTGGCGCATCTCGTCGACATCGGCCAGCAGCTCGTCCATGCGGGGCAGCGAGTGGAGGACGATCGACGACCGCTTGGCTCGCGTACGCATCAGCTCGCCGGTGACCGTGAGCTCCGGGGGCGTCCGGCCGACGTCCGTCGCGCGCTCGACCCGCGACTGGGTGTAGTCGGCCTGGACGACCGGCTCGAGGTAGATGACGTCGGCCTCGCCGATGACCTCCCGCACGTCGGGCGCCTCGCGGTAGACCGTGCCCATCGCGTCGAGCTCGGTCTTGAACTCGGACTTGAGGGCCATGTCGGGCGGCGAAACGACGATCGCCTCGGCATCGAACTGGGACAGCGCGTGCAGGATCGAGTGCATCGTCCGCATCCGCATGTCGCCGATGAGGAGGTAGGTCAGCCCGTCGAGGGTGCCCTTCTCGAGCAGGATCGTGTACAGGTCGGTCAGCACCTGCGTCGGGTGCTGGCCCCAGCCGTCGCCGCAGTTGATGATCGGGACGCTCGCCCAGCGAGCCGCCTCGGCCGGCGCGCCCTCCTGATAGTGGCGCATGGCGATCACGTCGCCGTACGACTCGAGCATCAGCACGGTGTCCTTGATGGACTCCTGGTAGAAGTCGCCGGCGCGGGTCATCTTGGCGTCGGAGAAGCCGAGCACGGCACCGCCCAGGCGGTGCATCGCCGCCTCGGTCGAGAGTCGGGTTCGAGTCGATGGCTGGTAGAACGCCGTCAGCAGCGTCTTGTGCTTGAGCAGGTCCGTGTTGCGCCGGTTCACGGCGTACTGGCGCAGGCCGTTGGCGACCTCGAAGACCCGGAAGAACTCCTCGCGACCGAAGTCGCGGAGGGTCAGGATGTCGCGACCAAGAAAGCTCCGCATGGCCTCTGCTCCGATCAGCTGGTCCGGGTGGGTCGTGGACGTGGTTGGTGGCTGGCGTCGCGTCGGATCCCGGTCATCAGGACGCCGACTCGCTCGCTCGGCGAGACCCGGCTCCGGAGCCGCAGGTGGATCAACCCGGCCAGCCCTGCGGAGCCGGTGGCGTCGGCCGGGAAGCCCGCGGGGTCGGCCAGCGCCGCAGCGTCGCGGAGCTCGGCCTCCTCGACCACGATCGGCTGGCCACCGCTGGCGAGCATCGCCCGGACGACCGCCAGCCAGTCGTACGTCTCGTCGTCCAGGATCCCGTGGGCGATCGATCGTGGCTCCGATTCCCAGGGCCACATGTACGTCGAGCGATGGCGCGCCGCGTCCTCGAGGGCCCGTCGGGCGCGCGGCGCCTCGAGATCAAGCGGCGCGGACGGGTCGAGGCCACTGGCGCGCATGGCTGCCGCCACTCGCTCGTAGGCTCGCCGGAGCGGCCACGCGCCGGTCGTCTGGACCGTGTCGAAGCGGGGCATGACGTGGCTCGCACCGAGCTCTCGGGCCTCGGCGAGACCCGCCGCGCAGGCCGAGGCGAGCGCCCCGCCGCCGACCTGGACGACCAGGCGGTCGAGCGAATCGCCGCTCGCGGCCAGCGCCTCCGCGAGCTCGTAGCCCAGCGTCTGGGCACCCTCGATCGCGAGGCCGTTGGCCGGCCCCTGGCAGGTGAACGGGATCGCGCCGCCGGCGACCGCGGCGGCCATCCGCCGCACGGTCGGGTCCCCGGGTTGGCCGGCCACGCGCGACACGACCTCGACCTCCGCCCCGAGGCGCCGGAGGCGGTCGAGGACAGCGGGCTCGGCGTCCGGCGGCACGAAGACGTCGAGGCGGCGGCCGGCGGCGCGGGCCACGACCGCCGCCGCGAGGGCCGCGTTGCCGCACGACGCGATGGCCAGCGGCCGACCCGACAGGCCCGGGTCGAGGGCCTCGGCGACGAGCAGCTCGAGCATGATCCCGGCGAGGTGCCGGGCCTTGTGCGAGCCGGCCACGCCGCCGGTTTCGTCCTTGACCCAGACGCCGCCGGTCGCCGCGAATCCGAGACGATCGCTCAGGGCCGTGGAGCGGCCGAACGGCGTGACCCGGAAGCCGTGGCCATCCACGGCGGCGACGGCGTCGTCGAGCCGTCGAACGAGACCGACGTAGCGCTCGTCCGACCAGCCGGTCGCGCGGGCCAGGTGCCAGGCGCGGAACAGCTGGCGGTAGCGGACGAAGGGGTTCGGGTCGTCGCTGGCGACGAGCGCGACCCGACGCAGGTCGATGCGACGGGTCATCAGGTGATCGACGTCATCACCCGGGCGGGCGGCCGGGCAGCGGGCCGGGAACGGCTCCCGAGGGGCGACGACCGCGCCGCAACCGGCGCACGCCACCGTCATCGCGGAGAGGTCGAGATCCTCCGCCTCGACGGCCGGTCGAGCTGGCGCGGGGGCGGTCATGCCCGCCGGCTCCCCGATCCGGCGACACGCTCGGCCAGGATCTCGGCCAGGACCCCGGTGCGGTCGTTGAGCTCCCCGATCCGGCGGTCCCACACGTCGCCGACGGACCGCCTCTCGGTCCAGAACTCGGGGTGGCGGCGCGCCTCGAACTCTTCGAGCGGAACGCCCTGCTGCTCGACCCAGGTGAAGTAGCCGAGGTTGAAGATCCGGTCCCGATCGGCGCGCCGGAGCTCCAGGACGTCATCGGTGCCCGCTCCAGCCAGGAACTCGCCGTACGTCTCGCCGGCGGCGACCGCGTCGAAGCCCGCCGGGAAGTCGCGGGCCGTGATCCGCTCGCGCTCGGTGGCGTACATCGCCGCGCCGTCGGTGGCGACCGTGGCCACGATGTCCTCGGACCCGTAGCGCTCGTACTTCGCGAGCTTGATGGCCGCGACGATGTTGCACAGGCTCGACAGGCCGAACGAGTCGAACGCCGCGATCGTGGCCCGATCGACGCTCCGACGGCGGGCCAGGTAGTCGCGCCCCTCGGCCGTCCCGAGCAGGACCGCCAGCCGATCCGTCGCTCGATCGGAGACGCCGACGACGACATCGGTCGCCATCACGTTGTGGATCAGCGGGATGTGCTTGTCGCCGATGCCCTGGATGTTGTGCTCGCCGAAGCCGTTGACCAGCATCGTCGGGCACTCGAGCGCCTCGACCGCCACGGTCCGCGATCCGTGCCGCTCCTTCAGGTAGTCGCCGGCCGCGATCGTCCCTGCCGAGCCGGTGGCCGAGACGAAGGCCCGCAGCCGCGCGGCCGGCCGATCGGCGGCCATCGCCGCGACGACCAGCTCGACCGCCCGCCCGGTGATCGCGTAGTGGGCGATGTGATTCCCGAACTCGGAGAACTGGTTGAGGATGACCGTGTCCGGCTCGCGATCGAGCTCGGCGCAACGGTCGTAGATCTCCTTGACGTTGCTCTCCGTGCCGGGTGTCCGGATGACGTCCTCGGGATCGGTCACCCAGTCCGCGAGCCAGTCGAACCGCTCCTGGCTCATGCCCGCCGGCAGGACGGCCACGCCACGGCAGCCGAGGATCCGCGAGATCGCCACCCCGCCGCGGCAGTAGTTGCCGGTCGACGGCCAGACCGCGCGATGGACGGTCGGGTCGAGCTGGCCGGTCACGAGGCGCGGCACGAGGCAGCCGTACGCGGCCAGGACCTTGTGCGAGCGGATCATCGGGAACCGGTCACCGAGCAGGACCACGATCGGCGCGGCGACCCCGGTCAGGGCCGGGGGCAGGACGACGTACGCGGGAACGTCGACGATCGAGCGTCGGTCCGGGCCGTTGAACCAGTGCGACCGGAAGAGGTTCAGCGGGTGTGGCGCATCCGGGTCGACGGTCGCCAGGCGCTCGCGGACCGCCGTGGCGATGCGCGTCGGGTCGGCCAGCTCCCGGAAGGTCGGCAGGGCCACGCCGGTCGCGCGGAAGCGTTCGATCGTGTGCTCCAGCGCTGCCGGATTGACCAGCTCCCGCTCGATGCCGAGTCGGCGCACGACCACCTCCGATACCCACCGGATCGGCGATCGGCCGGCCGGACAGGAGCCGCTCGCGGTCCGAACGGGCCCCGACGACGGGCCGGACAGCAGGCTCGCGGCCACCGGGGGCCTACCTATGCTGGCCACGCGGCGGGGGCCCGACATAGGGCCGGATGGTCGCGACGAGACGGGCGATATGGCTCAGCTGGCGTTCACCCTCAACGCGCGTTCCGTGACCGTCGACGCTGCGCCCGACGCCAGCCTGCTCGAGGTCCTGCGCGAGGGCTTCGGGTTGCGATCGATGAAGGACGGCTGCGCGCCGGAGGGCTCGTGCGGCGCGTGCACCGTGCTCGTGGAGGGTCGGGCGGTCGTGAGCTGTGCCCAGCCCGCGGCGCGGTTCGCCCGACGTCGGGTCGTCACGCTCGACGGCCTGTCGACCGAGACGCGGCGCCAGTGGGCGGACGCGTTCACCGTGTCCGGAGCGTCGCAGTGCGGCTTCTGCTCGCCCGGGATCGTGATGAAGGCGGAGGGGCTCCTGGCCAGGGATCCCGGGCCGTCGCGGACGACGATCCTGCGCGCCCTGGCCGGGAACCTGTGCCGCTGCACGGGCTACCTCCGGATCGCCGACGCGATCGAGCTCGTGGCCGAGAGCCGGCGCACCGGCGCGCCCGTCCCGGCGGTCGATCAGGGCACGGCCCCCGGCGCGCCCGCCGCGCGGTACGAGGCGGCCGCGCTGGCGCTCGGCGACAAGCCGTTCGTCGCTGACCTGCGCGTGCCGGGCATGCTCCACGGCGCGCTGCGCTTCGCCGACCATCCGCGGGCCCTCGTGCACCGGATCGATACGCGGCGCGCCGCGGCCCACCCGGGGGTGATCGCGGTGGTGACCGCGGCCGACGTGCCCGGGCAGCGGGTCCAGGGGTTGATCCGGGCCGACTGGCCCGTCCTGGTCGCCGAGGGCGAGACGACGCGCTGCATCGGTGACGTCATCGCCGCGGTCGCCGCGACGTCTCGGCGGGCGGCGCGCGAGGCGGCCGCGCTCGTCGACGTGGACGACGAGCCGCTCACGCCGGTCATCGATCCATTCGACGCGCTGGCGGCCGAGGCGCCGCCGATCCACGAGGGCGGCAACCTGCTGTCCCTGTCGGTGATCCGGCACGGCGACGTCGAGGGCGCGCTGGCCAGCGCGGCGCACGTCGTGACCGAGACGTTCCGGACGAGCCGCATCGAGCACGCCTTCCTGGAGCCGGAAGCCTGCCTGGCCGTGCCGGACTCGGCCCCCGAGGCGCGCATCCGCCTGTTCTCGCCCGGCCAGGGCGCCTGGGACGATCGTCGCCAGGTCGCCTCGCTGCTCGGGCTCCGGGAGAACGAGGTCCGGGTCACCCAGGTCTCGACCGGCGGGGGCTTCGGTGGCAAGGAGGACCTGAGCGTCCAGGGCCAGGCCGCGCTGCTGGCGTGGCGGGCCGGCCGGCCGGTGCTCCTCGCGCTCAGCCGGCGGGAGAGCCTGCGGCGCCACCCGAAGCGCCACCCGTTCTGGATGGACTACACCGTCGGCTGCGACGCCGACGGCCGATTGCAGGCCGTGCGGGCCCGGATCGTCGGCGACAACGGCGCCTACGGCAGCGTCGGGATGAAGGTCCTCGAGCGGGCCGCGGCCCACGCCTGCGGCCCGTACCGCGTCCCGAACATCGACGTCGAGGCCCGGGCCGTGTACACGAACAACCCGCCGTCCGGCGCGATGCGCGGCTTCGGCGCGAACCAGGCCGCGTTCGCGATCGAGGGCATGCTCGACCGGCTGGCCGAGCGAGTCGGCATCGACGGCTGGGAGATCCGCTGGCGGAACGGCCTCCGGGAGGGCGACCGGTTCGCGACCGGGCAGCGCCTCGGGCCGGGCGTCGGGCTCGAGAAGACGCTGCTGGCGGTTCGGGATGCCTACCGTGCCGCGCCCCGGGCCGGGATCGCGTGCGGCGTGAAGAATTCGGGTATCGGCAATGGCGTGACCGAGCGCGGCCGGGCGATCCTGCGACCCGAGGCCGACGGGACGATCACGCTGCACCACTCGTGGACCGAGATGGGCCAGGGCTGCCACACGGTGTTCGCCCAGCTCGCGGCCTCGACCCTCGATCTTCCGACCGAGCCGTTCCGGGTCGTCGTCGACACGGAGCGCGAGCTCGACACGGGCCAGACGACCGCCTCCCGGGCGACGATGCTCGGCGGACGGGCCGTCCTCGCCGCCGCGGCGGCGCTGCGCGACGCCCTTGGCGGGCGACCACCGGAGGCGCTCGCCGGGCAGGAGTTCCCGGGCGAGGTCGTGATCGACTGGACGACGCCGCTGGAGACCGACGCGGCAGAGCCGATGACCCACTTCGCATACGGCTGGGCGACCCAGGTCGTCGTCCTCGACGAGGCCGGCGCGATCGAGCGCGTCGTCGCGGCCCACGACGTCGGGCGGGTCCTCAACCGGACGCTCGTCGAGGGCCAGGTCGAGGGCGGCGTCCACATGGGCCTGGGGCAGGCGCTGAGCGAGGCGTTCGAGGTCCGCGACGGGGTGCCCGTGACCGACACGCTGAAATCGCTCGGGATCATCCCGGCCGCCGGCATGCCCCCGGTCGAGACGATCCTGGTCGAGGAGCCGCAGCCCGATGGCCCGCTGGGCGCGAAGGGCATCGGCGAGGCCGTCCTGGTGCCGACGGCGGCCGCTGTCGCCGCTGCGCTCCATCGCTTCGACGGTCGCTGGCGGACCCGGCTGCCGATGCGCGATTCGGCAGCGGCCCGCGCGGCCGTGCCACGTCTGGCGGCGATCGAGGCGCCGGGCGCACGGGCCGCACGCACACCCGCGGGGACGGCGCGATGACCCTCCACCTGCGCGGCGGGACCGTCGTGACGTCGCTTCACCCGGCCGAGGTCCAGGTGGCCGACGTGGCCATCGACGGCGACCGGATCATCGCGGTCACGCCGCCGGCCGAGCCGGCGGCTGGCCCGGTCGTCGTCGACTGCAGCGGCTGCCTCGTCATTCCCGGCAACGTCTGCGCCCACACGCATGCCTACTCAGCGCTCGCCAGGGGAATGCCCTTCCGGCTTGCGCCACCGCGCGACTTCGTCGAGATCCTGCGCCGCGTCTGGTGGCGGCTCGACCGGGCGCTCGACGCGGAGTCGATCCGGGCATCGGCCCGCGTCGCGGGCATGGAGGCGCTGCTCGCCGGGACGACGACGGTGATCGACCACCATGCCTCGCCCCGCCTCATCGACGGCTCGCTCGACATCCTCGCCGAGGAGCTCGGCCGGCTGGGCATCCGGTCGATCCTGGCCTACGAGACGACTGACCGCGACGGTCCCGAGGCGGCGCGATCGGGCCTCGAGGAGAACCGTCGGTTCCTGGGCCGGGTCGCCGCCTCGCGGCCGCCACTCGTCCGCGGCCTGGTCGGTGCGCACGCCTCGTTCACGCTGTCCGACGCCACGCTCGAAGCCTGCGTGGACGTCGCCCGTTCGACGGGGTGCGGCCTGCACGTCCACGCGGCCGAGGACGCCGCCGACCAGGTCGACGCGGAGCGCCGGTTCGGCCTCCCGGTCCTGCGGCGGCTGGAGCGAGCCGGGGCGCTCGAGCCCGCCCCGGTCCTGGCCCACGGGGTCCACCTCGGCCGAACCGAGGCCGGGCTGTTCCGGGAGTCTGGCGCGACGCTCGTCCACAACCCGCGGTCCAACATGAACAATGCCGTCGGTCGTGCGCCGCTCGACCTCCTCGGGCCGCGGGTCGCGCTGGGGACCGACGGGATCGGCGCCGACATGTTCGAGGAGAGCCGCGTCGGCCACCTTCGCCACCTCGAGGAGCGGGCGCCCGCGGAGCCCGCCTCCGGCGCCGAGCATCCGCCGGCGGGCGATGCGGGCTCGGTCGACGCATCGTGGCCGCTCGCGAGGCTGGCGCAGGGCTCGCGCCTCGCCGCGGAGCTCTTCGACGAGCCGTCACTCGGCCGGATCATGGCGGGCGCGCCCGCCGATCTCGTGGTCCTCGACTACGCGGCCCCGACGCCGGTGTCTACCGAGACGCTCGCCGGCCACTGGACCTTCGGCCTGTCGGCCCGGGCGGTCCGTGACGTGATCGTCGCGGGTCGCGTGGTCGTCCGGGGTCGGCGGCTCGTCACGGCCGACGAGGACGAGATCGCGGCGGTCGCCCGGGTCGCGGCCACGAGGTTGTGGGACCGCCTCGAGGCCATGCCCGAGCATCCCTTCGCCCCGGGCCTGGTTCCGGTCGGATGAAGGCGACATCGACCGCCCCGGCCGTCGACCTGTCGGTCGAGATCTGCGGGATCCGCTTCCCGAACCCGGTCCTCACCGCGGCCGGCCCGCCGGTCCGGGACGGCGCCGCGATCCTGGAGTGTGCCGCCGGGGGCGCGGGCGGCCTCGTGACGAAGACGATCTCCCGGACCGCCGCCCAGCCGACGACGCCGAACATGGCCGAGATCGGGCACGGCTTCCTGAACGCGGAGCTCTGGTCGGAGCTGCCGCCGGAGCGGTGGGTCGAGCGGGAGTATGCGATCGCCCGGGAGGCGGGGCTGCCGGTGATCGTCAGCCTCGGCTACACGGCCGACGACGTCGCCGACCTGGCGCCCCGGATCCGGCCGTTCGCCGACGCGGTCGAGCTGTCGACCCACTACATCGGCGAGGACGCCGGCCCGATGATCGCCGCGATCCGCGCGGCCAAGGCCGCCCTCGACGTCCCGGTCTGGGTCAAGCTCAGCCCGCTCGGGCGCGAGATGCGGCGAGCCGCCGAGCAGGCCCAGGCAGCCGGGGCAGACGCGATCGTGGCGATCAACTCGTTCGGGCCCTGCCTGGCCATCGACATCGAGACGGGGACGCCCCGAATGGGCGGCGTCGACGGTTACGGCTGGCTGTCCGGCCCGGCCCTCAAGCCGCTCGCCGTCCGCTGCATCCACGACGTCGCCTCGGTCGTCGACATCCCGGTCATCGGCTGCGGTGGCGTGTCACGCGGGACGGACGCGATCGAGCTGCTGATGGCCGGCGCCGTCGCGGTCCAGGTCTGCACGGCGGCGATCCTCCGCGGGCCGGCCGTGTTCGGGAGGATCGCCGGGGAGACAGAGCAGTGGCTGGGCCGCCACGGCCACCTTCGGCCCGGCGACGTGACCGGGCTCGCGCTGGCGCGGCCGATGGCGACCCCGTCGGGACCGCCGATCCTCGATCTCGCGCTGTGCAACGGCTGCGGCTTGTGCGAGCTGTCGTGCGCCGAGGACGCGATCCGGGTGATCGAGGGCAAGGCCGTCCTCGACGACGAGCTGTGCTCGCGCTGCGGGCTGTGCCTGTCGCGCTGCCGCCCCGGGGCGCTGCTCTGGGCGTCGACGTGAGGACGACCGCGACGGCGCTATAGCACGGCGACGAGGATCAGTCCGTCGACGGCGGCGTCGAGCGAGATGTCGTCGGCGCCGGCAACGGTGTCGATGACCAACGTGTCGAGGGTCGGGTCGGCGTGGGTGATCCGAACGAAGGCCGCGAGGCCATCGACCTCCACGGCCGCACCGTTCGCGCCCACCGCGATCGAGTCATCGCCCTTCGTGGCGGCGACGGTGACCGTGTCGGCCAGGCCGTCGGCCGTCGACCCGCCGAGCGCGGCGGCGAGATCGACGTCGACCCGCTCCAGGTCGGTCCCGATCACGTCGTCGACGGTGATCGCGTCGGTCCCGCCGAGGGCCCTGACGTCGATCCCCTCGACGCCATCGAGGCTCATGACGATGTTGCCGAGATTCCGAGTGAACAGGAGCCGGCCTCCGTCGGCTGAGGCGGTCATGATCTCGTTGCCCGCGGCACCGTTGAAGACCATGGTGTCCGAGCCCCGGTCGCCGTCGAGGCTGTCGGACCCGTCGCCCGGATCCCATACGAAGACGTCATCGCCGCGACCGAGGAATGCGCTGTCAGAGCCAGCGTTGCCGTCGACGAAGTCGTCGCCGTTACCGCCGAGGAAGACCTCGGCGCCGCTGCCGCCGATGAGGGTGTCATCCCCATTCCCACCGTCGATGCGGGTGACCTTGGTCGGCGTGAAGGCGCCGTTGACCTGATCGATGCGAACGGTGTCATCGCCGTTGCCGGCCGCGACGTCGATGGCCCGGAATGCGGTGAGCTCGAAGCTGAAGTCGGGCTGGCCGTCGTCGCCGAGGTCGACCTCCAGCAGGCTGCCGTCGGGCGCGCTGAGGCGGAGTGCGATGGTCTCCCCGCGTGGGCTGCCCGAGATCTGGAGGGTCCCATCGAAGACCTCGGCGGTGGCCGTCGCCGCGGCTGCCGTCGGGCTGGCAACGGCCGCGAGGATGGCAAGAGCCAGGGCGGCGGTCACCGAGGTCGTGCGCAGTGTCGGTCGAATGTCTGCGAGCGTTGAGGCGCGGGTCATGTCCGTCTACTCCTGTCGTGGCCATCCGCTTCGACATCCGACTGGGCGCCGCGATTCGGAGGACGAGCCGATTGCCATACGCGGGTGGCTGCCGGGCCGGATTTCGAGGCCCCGGTCCGGTCAGGTCCCGTTCAGTCCGTACAGGCGACCGCGCGCCTCGGACGGCTTGCCGCATATGGGAGCCGCGTGCGCCTGCCGGCAACCGCCCTGGCCAGCCGGCGAAGCTCGTCACCGATCGACGATGAGGGCACCCCCCGACGACGGGCCGCCTCGCGCAGGAGATCCTCGCGGTGCAGCTCGGCCAGGAGTGCCTCGATGCTGGTGGCGCGCACGGTGACGCGTGGCATCAGTCGTTTCCTCCGCCGCCGTCACGTCCGACCATTCGGTCGGTCCAGCCGGGCCACAGTCGCCGGGCCGTCTCGAGGCGGAGGCGACCGCCGAGGTGCATCGACCGCCAGACCCCGCGGTAGCCGGGCAGGACGCCGAGGGCCACGATCACGTGGCCGGCGATCACCACTGTGAACGCGACTGTCGCCAGCCGATGGACCGCTGCGAGCACGGCGAAGACCGGGCCGACCTTGACGAACACGAGGGCGATACCGGTACCGACCAGCGTCGCCAGGAGCCCCACGATCGCGACATTCGCGAGTCGCTGGCCGGGGTCGAAATGGCCTTCGTGGCGCGGGAACCGGCCGGTGATCACGCCGATCGGCCAGCGCAGCAGCCACGCGCGGTCGCCAGGATCGCGGCGAACCGTTTCGCGCACGAACATCGCGATCCCGGACAGGGCGAATGGCAGGGGCAGAGCCGCGACGAGCGCGAGCCCCCAGCCGAGCCACACATGGAGTTGGGCGTCGGGGACGCCGATGATCGAGGCGAGCGGCGAGGCGGTGCCCTCGCGACCGGCAAGCAACCACCAGCCGGTCGCGAGAAGCAGCAGCGTCACCACGTACACCGCCGTGTGGTATCGCCGGGTCGACCGGCGATAGCGCTCGATGGTCATGGGACGACCGAGCTCAGTAGCCGAGGTTGAGAGGCGTGGCGGCGGGAAGGGGTCCGCCGGCGCCGCTGCCGGAGCTCGAAACCACAACCGTGATCGTCGCCGACTTGCCCGTATCGCTGTGATCGGCGTTGCGAAGCGACGCAATGAGGGTGTGCTCGCCGGGAGCCAGCTCGCGGCTCACCCGCGCGGTCGAGCCGTAGACGAGTTCGTACTCGGCCGACCCGGTGTCGGTGTCGATGAACAGGTGGATGTGGTGGTTGCCAGATTCGGGCGCGCCGAGCGCGACATTCGACCCGAACGTCAGGTCGAACGGGATCGAGACCTCGCTGCCGTCGGTGGGCGCCGTGACGCTGAGGGTCAGGTCGCCTCCACCGCTGACCCCGCCGCCACCACCCACCGCGTAGGCATCACAGGCAGCGACGGCGAATGCCAGGGCGAGCGCAAACGCGAGGGTTCGCGTCGTCCGGGTGCCGAACCGCGACGGTTCGCGGCTCGACGATCGAGCCGGTTGGACGTACTGGGAACGTTTCATGTCCTCCTCCTTGGAGTGCGACCTCTGGGTCGAGGCGGAGGGCATACGCGAGACGGTCGGTCACCAGATTTCGCGAAGGCGTGGACGTGCGACCGTGCGGCTCGCAGCCCGTTCGGCGCGGCGTCCACGACCGGCTGACCCCCGCGCCCGCCGGGCGATCCGGTCTGGGCAGGCCGACGCCGACTTATGATCGGCTCGTGGCTTCACAGCCGAGCGCACTGATCGAGCGCGAGCTGGAACTCGAGACCATCGAGCGGCTGCTCGCTGACGCCAGGTCGGGCTCGGGCGGCATCATCGTCTTCGAGGGGCCGGCGGGCATCGGCAAGTCGAGCCTGCTCGCGGCGGCCCGGGCCGCCGCGATCGAGATGCGTGTCCTGGCGGCGCACGGGAGTGAGCTCGAGCGCGAGCTGCCGTTCGGGATCGTGCGCCAGCTGCTCGAGTCAGTCATCGTTGCCGCCGACGCGGACGAGCGTGACGCCCTGCTGGCCGGTGCGGCGGCGTTGGCGCGACCGGTGCTCCTCCCGACCAGTCCACAGGCCCGCGCCGAGCCGTCGTTCGCCGCCCTGCACGGGCTCTACTGGCTCACCGTCAACCTGGCGGACAGGCAGCCCTTGCTCGTGACCGTCGACGACGCACACTGGGCAGACGTCGATTCCCTCCGCTGGCTCGTCTACCTCGCCCGGCGGATGAGGGGACTGCCGCTGGCCCTGGTCCTGAGCATGAGGCAGGCGGATGCAGGACCGGTGCAGGGGCTGCTCGACGAGCTGCTCCTGATCCCCGAGGTGGCGGTCGTCCAGCCCGGCACGCTGAGCGAGGCGGCGATCACGCTGCTCGCGGCTCGGCGGCTGGCCGCCGAGCCGGATGCGCAGTTCACCATCGCCTGCCGGCAGGCGACCGGCGGCAACCCGTTCCTGCTCGTGGAGCTGCTCGGCGAGCTCGAGCGGCGCGGACTCGCACCGAGCCGTGAGAACGCCGACCTGGCGAGCCAGCTCAGCACGCAGGGAGTGAGCCGAGCCGTGCGAGCGCGCCTGCGGCGCCTGCCGCCGGGCTGCGCGGTCCTCGCGCGCGCCGTTGCCGTGCTCGGGGAGCCGGCCGAGGCGGGTCTCGCCCGACAGCTCGCCGGCCTCGACGACGTCCAGGCCTCCGCCGCCGCCGACGCGTTGGCCGAGGCCCAGATCCTCGAGCCCGGTCGGTTGGCATTCGTCCACCCTCTCGTGCGCTCGAGCGTGTACTCCGAGCTGACCGCCCGCGAGCGCGCTGCGTACCACGAGGCAGCCGCGCGCCTCCTGAGGCTTGCCGGCGAAGCTGCCGATCGCGTGGCAGTCCACCTGATGACGACGCGTCCCGCCGGTGACCCCGAGACCGTGGGGACGCTGCGGCGGGCGGCCGAGGATGCAAGCTGCCGCGGGGCGCCGGCCATGTCCGTGATGTACCTGCAGAGGGCCCTCGCAGAGCCCCCTTCCCCGGACCTCGAACCGATCCTCGTCCACGAGCTCGGTCAGGACGCCCTCAGTGCGGGGGCGCTCGACCTTGCGATCGAGCAGCTTCGGCGGGCAACGCGAACGCTTGCCGACGAGCCGGCGCGCACCAGGGCGGCGGACGAGCTGGGCAATGCCCTGGCGCTCGCGCATCGACCCGAAGAGGCCATGGAGGAGCTCACGGCGGTCATCGATGCGCTGCCAGCGGGCGAACGCGAGCAGGGACTGCGTCTGCAGGCGACGCGCTGGATCGCCTCTCGGGGCAGTGTTGCGGTGTGGCGCCGCATCCAGGCGACCGGCGAGCGGTTCGGCATCACCTCCCGCGCCCCGGGGACCACCGGGGAGCGCCTGCAGGTCGCCGTCGCCGCGTACGACGCCGCCCGCACGGGCACGGCGGCAGAGGCACGTGAACTGGCCCTGCGGGCACTGGCCGGCGGACATCTCCTCGAGGATCCGGGGCCCGAGTCGGGCGCCTTCTGGACGGCTCCGTTCGTGCTTGTCAACGCGCACGCGGATGACGACGCGATGCGCGTCAGCACCGAGGTGATCGAGTGGGCGAAGCGACATGGGTCGCTGCCGGCGTTCTCGATGGCCGCGCAGCTGCGCGCCTATATCTGGCTGCGTCGTGGCTCGCTGGCCGAGGCAGAGGCGGATGCGGTGAGCGCGCTCGAGCATCCCGGCGTGCCCGGCATCCCACCCTACGGCCATACGGCCCTGGTCAACGTCCTCCTCGCCCAGGGCAGGGTGAGCGAGGCCCAGGAAGCCTTCGCGCGAGCTCCGTTCGAGCCTGGCACGAGCATGCCCTTCATCTCGTTGCGCTACCCGCAGACGCGCGCCCGCCTGTGGGCGGCGGTGCGGCGTCCCGACGAGGCCGTGGACGACCTGTTCGCCTGCGGGCGTATCGAGCAGGAGTGGGACATCCGGACGCCCATGGTCACCACGTGGCGCGCCGACGCCGCGCCCTTGCTGGCCTCGCTCGGCCGGCACGACGAGGCTCGTGCGCTCGCTCGCGAGGAGGTCCAGCGCTGCCAGGCATTCGGCGCA
>JBQGDI010000061.1:0-19864 GCA_052038965.1 Candidatus Limnocylindrales bacterium
GGGGCCCCCGCCCGGGGCCCCCCTTCGATTCCGTGCCGAGTCGGCCGCGTGACGACGCCGCACGCGCGATCAGTTGAACGTCCCGGGGGCGTACCAGACGAGGTCGTAGACGCGCTCGTTCATGAAGCCGAGACGCCGGGCCATGGCGGCCGAGGCTGGGTTGTCCTGGCTGGTGTTCCACCACGTCCGGCAGCCGCGCTCCTCGATCGCCCGGACCAGGTGACGCGCCACGAGCGTCCCGTAGCCCCGTCCACGCTGCGCTGGCTCGGTCCTGACCCCGACTTCGTAGGTGCCCCGGATGCGCGGCCCGGCGGTCGCGTCGGCGAGCAGCTCGTCGCCATCGAGGAGCGCCCGGCCGATCCCGAGCTCCAGCCAGCGCTCGATCGAACCGAAGGCTCGCAGGGTGTCGGCGTACCAGGCCGTCCGGGCGAACAGCTCGGCGCCCATCTCGACGACCCGGAGGCCGTCCGGCGGCGCGAGGCGCTCCACGTCGTCTGGCGGCGGAACGCGCCTTGGGAAGTCGATCGCCCGCGACCACAGCCCCAAGCCTTGCGGTAGGAGGTCTCGGACGGGGTCGTCGGGTCCGCGCAGGCCGACGAACAGCTCGGGCAGCTCGCGCGCCAGGCGGGCCAGGACCGCGGCGAGCGTCGCCGCGTCGATGGCGCCGCCGACATAGGTGGTCCCATCCGCTTCGGCCACGACTGCCCACCCCGGGGGCGTGTGGTCGTCGGCGAGCACCAGCCCGGTCAAGACGCCGTCGATCGGTCCGTGGAGCCTGGGCCTGGCCGGCAGGTCCGGCGGGAAGAGTCCCTCCAGGGCGCGGGCTGCCGGCCCGGCTTCGACGAGCCGCATGGCCGCGGAGTGTACGAGTTGCGCCGGTCGGCGCCGGCGCGGCAGACTGAAGGGCCGCCTGTTCGTCCCCGTGGGCGATTCGACGCTGCGTCCGTGCACCAGAGGCCAGAGCACCCGTGTCCGCCGACTTCGTGATCGCCAGTGATCTGCCCGGGGAGACCGGCGGTTGGGACGGCCCTGACGGCGGGGTCCCGACCACCCGCCTGTACGTCGACGGCGCCTGGGTCGAGGCCGCCGAAGGGCGGACCTTCGAGGCGCGGAACCCGGCGACCGGCGCCCTGATCGGCCGGATCGCCGAAGGCCAGCGGACCGACGCGCGGCGGGCGACCGAGGCGGCGGCATCAGCCTCGGCGGGATGGGCCCGGACAGGGCCGTTCGAGCGCGCCGCGATGCTGGAGCGGATCGCCGACGCGATCGAGGCGCGACGAGACCGGCTCGCCCGGATCCTGACCCTCGACCAGGGCAAGCCCCTCCATGCCGAATCGCACGCCGAGGTCGACGAGCTGATCGCCTACTTCCGTATGGCCGCGGCGGACGCGACGCGGGTCGAGGGCCTGTTCCCGCCGTCAGTCGACCCGGCCAAGCGCGTCCTCGTCTACCGCGTGCCGAAGGGCGTCGTGGGCCTGATCACACCCTGGAACTGGCCGTACACGATGCCCGGCGAGCTCATCGCGCCGGCGCTCGCGACCGGCAACACCATCGTCTGGAACCCGGCCCGCTCCACCAGCCTGTGCTCGGTCGCGCTGGCCGAGGCGATCCTCGAGGCGGACCTGCCCGCCGGCGTCTTCAACCTCGTGACCGGTCCAGGGTCGGAGGTCGGCGACGAGATCGCCGTGGACCCCCGGGTCTCGGTCATCGGCTTCATCGGCTCGACGGCCACGGGCCGGTGGATCGCCGAGCGCGCCGCCGGCAAGGAGCTGCTCCTCGAGATGGGCGGCGACGGCCCGCTGGTCATCCTCGACGATGCCGACCTCGACCGGGCCGTCGCCGCGACCCTGACGGCCTGCTTCCTCAACGCCGGCCAGAGCTGTACCGCCGGCGAGCACGTCCTCGTCGACCGGCGGGTTCACGACCCGTACCTCGAGCGGCTGCTCGCCGCCGTCGGGACCGACGTCCGGCTCGGCGCCCCGCTCGACCCGGCCACGACGATGGGCCCATTGAACAACGACCGGACCGCGGACAAGGCCGAGGCGCACGTCCGGGATGCCGTCGAGCGCGGCGCCACGCTCCTCGCCGGCGGCCGGCGGGCGCCGGACCGAGGCAGCCACCTGTTCTTCGAGCCGACCGTCCTGGACCGCGTCACGGAGGCCATGACGATCGCCTCCGAGGAGACGTTCGGGCCCGTCGTCCCGATCAGCTCGATCGACGGCGAGGACGAGGCCCTCCGGATCGTCGAGGGCTCGGCCTATGGCCTGCTGACCGCGGTGTTCACGGCGGACCTCCGTCGCGGGCTGCGGTTCGCCGAGGCAGTTCGGGCCGGCTGGGTCAACATCAACGAGGGCACCAACTACTGGGAATCCCACCTCCCGTTCGGCGGTCGGGCGGGCTCGGGGAGCGGCCTCGGCCGGGTCGGTGGCCGGTTCGCGATCGATCGCCTCACCGAGCTCAAGACGGTCGTCGTGAATCTCGCCTGACGGCGCGCCGCTCAGGCCGGCTCGGTTGCTTCCTTGAGATTCCCCCGGCGGCCAAGACGGGCATCGAGCGATCGGACCATCCCGGCGACGCCTCCGGGCCGATAGATCATCACCAGGACCAGCAGCAGGCCGTACAGGACGAGGTGCACACCCGGCAGGGTGGAGAACTGGACCTTGACCCACTCCACCCCGATCGAGAGTGGGAAGGCCACGACCGCGGCCCCCCAGAGGCTGCCGCGCCCGCCGATGTACGCGATTGCCAGGATCTCGACGGTATGGGACGTCAGCATGATGTCCGGCGTCAGGATCCCGTAGTAGTGGGCATAGAAGCCCCCAAGCCAGCCCGCGAAGGCGCACGACAGGACGAAGTTGATGACCAGGTAGCGCGTCGGGTTGATCCCGGAGGCTCGTGCCGCGGCCAGGTTCTGGCCGATCGCCCGGAACGCCAGCCCGAACCGCGACCGGATGACCCACGCCAGGACGCCGAACGTCACGACGAGCATCGCCAGGATCACGTAGTAGTACGGCAGGTTCTCCGGGGAGCTGAGCAGCGACGGCACGGCGAGCCCGAGGGAGCCACGGGTCAGGTCCGGGAGGTTCCGGACGATACCCATCAGCGCGAGGCCCACGAACCACGCCATGACGGCCGCATAGATCCCCCGCAGCCGGAGCGTCAGCGCGCCCGTCAGCAGGCCCAGCGAGCCGGCTACGACGCTGCCGACGACCATGCCGATCACCGGCGGGACACCGAGCTCCACGGCCAGCAGGCCGGACGTGTACGCGCCCAGCCCGACGAACGCGGCAAACCCGAAGTTGACGATGTTGATGTACCCGGCGGTGAAGTCGAACGCGACCGCCTGGGCGGCCATGAAGGCCGCCCCGACGAGCCACCGCCGGTAGTCCTCGCCGGTGAACGGCGGGATGAACGGCAGGACGAGGGCGACGACGAGGACCGCCAGGAGCCCGATGCGACGACGGTTCGCGAAGAGCATCGCGGCCCCGGCGGAGGAACGGGTGGACTCGGCGTTCACTGCTCCCACACGCCCTTCACCGCGCTGCCGAACAGGCCCGACGGCTTGAACAGCAGGATGAGCATGATGAACACGGTCGGCAGCACATCGACCCAGCCGACCTGGATGTAGAAGATCGTGAGGTTCTGGAGCAGGGCAACGATGAACGCGCCGACGACCGCTCCCGGGATATTGCCGAGGCCGGCCAGGATGACGACGAACCACGCCGTGTAGAGGGGCTGGAGGCCGACGTCCGGATAGGCCGGGAACAGGAACAGCAGCGACGCCCCGGCGAGCGCCGCCAGGGAGCAGCTGATGCCCATGGTCAGGATGAAGACCCGGTTAAGGTCGATGCCGGCCATCTGGGCGCCGGTCTCGTCCTGCGACACGGCCCGAATGGCCCGGCCCAGGCGCGTCCGCTGCAGGAACAGGGCGAAGAGGCCGATCGTCACCACCGAGATCGTCAGGACCATCAGCCGATCCACCGAGATCGGCACGCCGAACACGTTGACCGGGGGGAGGTTCCAGTAGCCGGGCACGCCGTGGAAGTCGTTGCCGATGACGAGCCGGTAGCCGTTGATGACCACGACCGAGACGCCGGCCGTCAGCAGGAACGTGTTCATCACCCACTGGTCTCGGCTCCGCCGACGTAACGGCCGGAACAGCACGACCTCGAGGAGCACACCCGCGACCGCCCCGACCAGCAGCGCGGCGATCATCCCCGGGAATGGTCCAACGACCTTCAGCCAGCCGAGCGACGGATCGTTGAGCAGGGCGTCCTGGATCGGCGCGAACACCGTGAAGGCCGCGAACGACCCCAGCAGGAACAGCTCGCCATGGGCGAAGTTCGGGATGTTCATGACGCCGAAGACCATCGCCAATCCGGCTGCCATGAGGGCCCACATCCCGCCGGTCACCAGCGTGTTGACGACGATCGACGGATGGGTGAACGCCTCGAAGACCATGATCGCGGTGGCGACGGCGAGTGTCAGCCAGGTGAACGTGAGGTAGCGCCGCAGGAGCGGCACCGAGCGCAGGTTGGTGGCGGCGGTCGTCATCTCGGCCTCAGATCCCCAGGTACGCAGCCTGGACGTGGGGGTTGCGCAGGAGCTCCTCGCCGGTGCCCTCGAGGACGATCCGGCCCTGCTCGAGCACATAGGCCCGGTCGACGAGGTGGAGCGTGGTGTTGACGTTCTGCTCGACCAGCAGGATCGTCACGCCTCGATCCCGGAGGGCCTCGAGGGCCTCGAAGGTCGAGACGACCGCCATCGGCGCGAGGCCGAGCGAGGGCTCGTCGACGAGCAGCAACGACGGCGAGCCCATGAGCCCGCGACCGATCGCCAGCATCTTCCGCTCCCCGCCGCTGAGCGTCCCGGCAAGCTGGTCGCGGCGCTCGAGGAGCCTTGGGAACAGCTGGAAGACAAGTTCCGTCGTCGCTGCGACCTGCACCTTGTCCCGGACGGCGTTCGCGCCAACCTGGAGGTTCTCGCGGACGGACATGGCCGGAAACAGGTTGAGCGACTCCGAGACGTAGCCGAGGCCCATCCGGCTGACCAGGTGGGCCGGCGCGCCGGCGATGGCCCGGCCGCGAAAGGAGATGTCCCCTTCCGAGGGCCGGAGGAAGCCCGCGATCGTCCGGAGGGTCGTCGTCTTGCCTGCGCCATTCGGTCCCAGGAGGGCGACGAACTCGCCCTCGTCGACGTGGAGCGAGACGTCCCACAGCACCTGGAGGAACTCGTAGCCAGCCTCCACGTTCGCCACGTCGAGGACTCGTCGGGTCGTCACGATCGCACTCACATCATGTAGTCGTGGCCGAGGTAGGCCTCGCGGACGCGCTCGTCGCTCGCCACCGTGTCCGCATCACCGTGGGCGATGAGCTCGCCGTAGTGGAGCACCGACAGCCGGTCGCACAGCTGCAGGATGAGGCGCATGACGTGCTCGACCATCAGGATCGTCACGCCGTCGGCGCGGATCCGGCGCAGGAGCGCCGCCATGCTCGCGAGCTCGCTGGGCGTCAGGCCGGCGGCCAGCTCGTCGAGGAGCAGGAGCTTCGGGCGGCTGGCCAGGGCCCGGGCGAGATCGAGGCGCTTCAACTGCGCGGCATTGAGATGCGACGCGATGGTCGCCGCAGGCCGCGGGAAGCTGACGTATTCGAGCATCTCGGTCGCGCGGTGGGCGACCGCCTCGCCGTGGAGGTTCGGGTCGCCGAAGGTCGCGGCGACGAGCACGTTCTCCAGGACCGACAGGTGCGGGAAGGGTCGCGGGATCTGGAACGTCCGGCCCAACCCCAAGCGGCACATCCGATCAGCCGGCAGGCCGGTCGTGTCGCGGCCGTCGAAGCGGACCGTGCCGGCGTTGGGTCGGAGGTCGCCGGCCAGGCAGCTCAGCAGGGTCGACTTGCCGGCGCCGTTCGGGCCGATGAGCCCGAAGATCTCGCCCGCCTCGACGTTGAAGGTGACGTCCTTCACGGCCGTCAGGCCGCCGAACCGCTTCGTGACCCCGTTGAGCTCGATGATCGGCATGGAACCTCGCTTTGCGTGTCGGGAGGCCGGCCGGGGGCCGGCCTCCCTGCTGCGTGTCAGCTGGTGGCGTCAGGGCTTCGTCTTGAGCTGGCCCGATGCCTGGTCGGCGGGCCAGATGACGGTCTGCGCGCCCGCGCTGTACTGGGTGACGGGGAAGATGTAGTGACCCTTGCCAACGACGGGATCCGGGATCGAGTCCGCGCTGAAGTCGTAGCTCGACATGATGATCCCGTCGGTGTAGGTCAGCTGGCCGGTCCAGAGCTTCTCCTGGGCCTCCTGGTAGATCGTCTCGCTCGTGAGCGAGCCCTTGTCGGCCAGGGTCTGCTGCAGCAGCTTGATGAAGAAGTTGGTCCAGTCGTAGGTCAGGCCAGCCGCGGCCGCGCTCGGGTCTTTGCCGTACTTGGCCTTGTAGTCCGCCGCGAACTTCTTGGCCTTCTCGGTCGCGAAGCCCGGGACCGAGTCGAGCACGTAGTCCGAGGCCGTGCCGGTCATCTCGTACCAGTCGCCGAACCAGCCAAGGCCGTCGGCGATGACGAGCGACTTGAGGCCGGATTCACCATACGCCTTGATGAAGGCCGTGATCGACGCCGCGGCCGTGCTCGTGCCCGCGATCACCGGGACGTTCTCGCTGGCGTACTTCGCCATCAGCGCCGAGAAGTCGGTCTGGGTGAGCGGGAAGTAGTCCTCGCTCTTGATCGTCCAGCCGCTGGCGGTGAAGTCGTTCTTGAGACCGGCACCGAAGGAGCGACCCCAGTCGGTGTCCTCGCCGTAGATCGCCACGACCTTCTCGGTCGGGGTGTAGGTGCCCGCGGCGATGGCATCGTTGATGGCGCCGACGTAGGCCGTCGTGAGCTTGACCGGATCCGGCCAGCCCTTCGACGTCCAGTAGCCGTACTTCTCCTTGTCGCCCACGAACTTCTCGTTCACGGTCCCGGCCGCGCCCATCCCGAAGAACCACGGGATCTTGTACTTGGCCGTCAGCTCCATCTCGGCGACCGAGACCGAGCTGTTCCAGTTCAGGATGCCGGCGACGAGGCTCTGGCCGACGATGGCCTGCTCGAGCGCCGCCGTGCCCTTCGCGGGGTCGGCCTGGTCGTCGACGTAGACCGGGGTGATCTTGTACTTCCCGACCTGCCAGTTGATGGCCTCGAACGCCATCTGCGCCGCGTTCTTCATCTCGGTGCCCGTGAGCGCCGAGGTCCCGGTGAAGGGCCCGCCGATGCCGATGTTGATGGTCTCGGTCGCTGCGGTGCCCGTGCCGCCCGGGCCGGTCGAGCCGCCCGGGCCCGTCCCGGTGCAGCCGGCGATGAGCAGGATGCCCGCGGTCGCGAGAGCGGTCAGCCTCATCCCTGTCCGTGATCGCATGTGTCGCTCCTCCACTGCCTGGTGATCCTCCATCGACCTCAACTCCGCATACGGTCACCCTCCGGGTCGTACAGCGGAGCGTTGACGACCGTTGCCGCGCGACGTTCTCCGAGCAGCTCCACCTCGAGCGATTGACCCGCCACGGCCCGCTCGGTCGGCAGGTACGCCAGGCCGACGGTCTGGCCGACCGTGTGACCCGGATGCGCCGCGCGGAGATACCCGATGAGGGCCCCCTCGTCATAGACCGGCTCGCCGCCGTGTGGGAAGAGGTCGTCGTCCTCGCGCAGCTGGATGGCCAGGCAGGCGAGCCGTCGCTCGACCCCGGCCGCCCGCTGGCGGAGCAGGGCCTCGCGCCCGATGAAGTCGCCCTTCTCGAACGCCACGAACCGCTCGAGGCCCGCCTCGAGGGGCGTGTCCAGGGGCCCGATGTCGGCGCCCCACAACCGGTAGCCCTTCTCGAGGCGCAGCGAATCGAGCGACCGGTAGCCGATGTCGGCCAGGCCGGCGGGCTCGCCGGCGGCGAGCAGGGCGTCGTACAGCCGGCGCGAGTACTCGATGGGATGGTGGAGCTCCCAGCCGAGCTCGCCGGTGTAGGTCGCCCGCAGCGCCCGGACTGGGACGCCGGCGACGACGATCTCGCGGGCCGCCATGAACGGAAACGCCGCCGTCGACAGGTCGGCGTCGGTCAGGGCCGCGAGGATGTCCCGGGCCCGCGGTCCGGCGAGCATCAGCACGCCCCAGGTGCCGGTGACGTCGTCGATCGTCACGCTCCCGTCGCCCGGCAGCTGGCGGGACAGCGTGTCGAGGTCGCGGGTCTCCGTCGCGGCGGCGGTGATGACGTAGAAGCGGTTGGGTCCGAGGCGGGTGACGGTCACGTCGGCCTCGATGCCGCCGGCGCGATTGAGGACTTGGGTCAGCGCGATCCGGCCCTCGGCCGGCAGGCGGTTCGCGCAGACGCGATCGAGGTACGCCGCGGCGCCGGGGCCGTGGACCTCGTACTTCGCGAAGCTCGACATGTCGAGCAGGCCGGCTCGCTCCCGGACTGCGTTCGCTTCGCGCTGCTGGTGCGCCAGCCAGGCCGGGCGGCGGTACGTCGGCTCGTCGCCTCGGGGGGCGCCGGGGGGCGCGAACCACAGCGGTCGCTCCCAGCCGTTGCGGGCGCCGAACACGGCCCCGCGAGTCGCGAGGCGGTCATACAGCGGGTCGGTCTTGAGGGGCCGGCCGGCGACGAGCTCCTCGAACGGGAACGGGATGGCGTACTCGCGCTCATAGGTCTCTCGCGCTCTTGGCACGAGGTAGTCGAGCGCGGCCGCCTCCGGCCCGAAGCGGCGGACGTCGAGCTCCCAGAGGTTGTCGATCGGGCCGCCGTCGACGATCCAGGCCGCGGCGTTGAAGCCGGCGCCGCCGCTCTGCACGATCCCATAGCTGAAGCCGGCGAGGACGAACAGGTTGCGGCGGCCCGGCAGCCAGCCCATCAGCGCGTTGCCGTCGGGTGTATAGCTCGTCGGGCCGTTCAGGAGCTGCTTCATGCCGGCGGTCGCGAGCGCGGGCAGGCGTCGCGTGGCGGCATCCAGGACGTCCGAGACCTGGTCGAAGTCCGACGGCAGCAGCTGCCGCCCGAACGTCGCGGGGATGCCCGTGGCGGCCCACGGCTTCGGGCTCCGCTCGTACGGCCCGACCAGCAGCCCGCCACCGTCCTCGCGGACGTAGAACGACGCCTCGGTGTCGCGCACGACCGGCATCTCCGCGTGCTCTGCCGCGAGCTCTGGGATCGCCTCCGTCACGAGGTACTGGTGCTCGATCGGCACGATCGGCAGGGTCAGCCTGGCCAGGCGCCCGACGTCGCGGCCCCAGATCCCGGCGGCGTTGACGACGATCCCGGCCCTGACCGTCCCGCGCTCCGTCACGACATCCCACTCGCCGCCCGGCTGCTGGACGAGATCGATCACCGGGGCCTGGCGGACGATCTCGGCGCCACGGGCTCGCGCTCCCTCGGCCATCGCCAGGGTCACGCTCGTCGGATCGACGTAGCCGTCGGTCGGGGTCCAGGCCGCGGCCAGGACGTCGCCGGTCGTGACGAGCGGCGCCCGCCGGCGGACCTCCTCCGGCCCGACGATCTCGAACGGCAGGCCGACGACCTTGGCCAGGCCGTGGGCGTCGCGGTACTGGTCGAGGCGCGCCGGGACCGTCGCGAGGCGGAGGCTGCCGACCTCGCGGAAGTCGACCGCCATTCCGGTCTCGGCCTCGAGCCGCTTGAAGAGCTCGACGCCGCGCATGAGCAGCCGCGTCACGTTCAGCGACGCGTTGAACTGGGTGCACAGCCCGGCGGCGTGCCACGTGGAGCCGTTGGTCAGGTCGTCCTTCTCGAGGAGGACGACGTCAGTCCAGCCGCGCAGGGTCAGGTGGTAGAGCAGGCCGGCACCCAGGGCGCCGCCGCCGATGACCGCAACGCGAGCGTGGCTACGCATTGGACGCACTCGCTCCGCTGTGAGGTGGCGGCGCAGCGCTCGGAGGGACGACCGCCGGGTGGCCCGGCTCCAGGCGTGCCAGCTCGAGACCCGTACCGCCGAATGGCGTATTGCGGCATGGTTCGAGGCGCCACCGGCGAGGGTCACGGGCCGTTTGTCCCCGGAAGCCCGGGCTGGAAGGCACGACCACGGCCGGCTCGGAGGTGTGCTCGGCGATGGAGTTCGGACGCACTCGATCAGCCCTTCGCCACGCCGTCGGACGCGGCCAGCCGGTCCTGCGTGTACTGGTAGTGGGCGCCGACGGCGTGGATCGCGGCGTCGACGTCCCGGGCCGCGACGGCCTGCGCGATCGCCCGGTGGAGCTCGACCGGCGGCGTCCACCGAAGCGATGCCCGCGCCTCGAGCGTGGTCCGCATCAGGAGCACGGTCTGCGAGGCCAGGTCATCGAACAGGGCCAGGAGCCGGCCGTTCCCGGACAGCCGGCAGTAGGTTCGATGGAAGGCCATGTCGGCCTCCCACGCCGCGGCGAGATCGCCGCCGCCGTAGGCCGCCTCGGCCGCGGCCACGGCATCGAACAGCTCCGCCGCATCCTCGTCGCGAAGCCGTCCGATGGCCAGCCGAACCGCGGCCTCCTCGATCGCCCGACGGATCACGTAGACATCCTCGAGGTCGCGCTCGGTCAGGCTGCTGACGAACGTCCCGCGGCGGGGCAGGTCGAGGGCCAGGCCCTCGGCGGCCAGCTCCCGCAGGGCATCGCGAACGGGACCGCGCGAAACGCCGAAGCGCTCCGCGAGCTCCGCCTCCACGAGCCGCGCTCCCGCGGCCAACCGCCCGTCGAGGATCTCCTCGCGCAGCTGGTCGGCAACGGACTCCCAGAGCTGCTTGTGGGCCAGGGTCGTCATCCGGCCTCCGCCACTGCGGCCATGGGACGCAGACCGCAGGATGGCCGTTGACACGCCAGATTGTCAACAGTTAACCTCCGGCCGCTGGGATCGCTCCACCGGCGCCCCCCGCGTCCCGCTTCCACTCGGCCTTGCCCGGCCGCGGAACCGGTCCGCCGGCTACGGGAACCAGGACAGGAGCACTCGATGGCCAGCTTCCCGAGTCGCGCCAAGGTCGTCGTCATCGGCGCCGGGATCGTGGGCAACAGCGTCGCCTATCACCTCGCCAACCTTGGCTGGCGCGACATCCTGCTCATCGACAAGGGCCCCCTGCCCAACCCCGGGGGCTCGACCGGCCACGCCTCCAACTTCATCTTCCTGGTCGACCACAACAAGGAGATGACCCAGCTCACCGTCGAGAGCGCCCGCCAGTACGAGGACTGGGGTGTCTACACGACCTGCGGCGGGATCGAGGTCGCTCGCACGGAGACGCGGATGAACGAGCTCCGGCGGCGGGTCGACTCGGCCCGGAACTGGGGCATCGACGACGCGCGCCTGGTGAGCCCGGCCGAGATCCGGCAGCTCGTGCCGTTCATCGACGAGTCGATCCTCGTCGGCGGCTTCTACACCCCGGGCGTCGGGGTCGTCGATTCGCTCCGGTTCGGCACGCTGTGCCGGGAGAAGGCCGAGGCGATGGGTGCCCTGACGACCTTCGCGAACACCGAGGTGCTCGGGATCGGCGTCGAGAACGAGCGCGTCCGGAGCGTCGAGACGACGCGCGGGACGGTCGACGCGGAGTACGTCGTCATTGCCTGCGGCGTCTGGGCGCCGAAGGTCGCCGAGATGGCCGGGGCGCACATCCCGCTGACCCCGGTCGTGCACCAGATGGCCGACTACGGCCCGGTGCCGCTGTTCGAGCAGTCCACCAGGGCGATCGAGTACCCGATCGTCCGCGACATGGACGTCCTGATGTACGAGCGCCAGGACGGCGTCGGCCTCGAGGTTGGCTCGTATGCCCACCGCTCGATCCTCCACGACCCCGAGGAGATCCCCTCGAACGAGGCCGCGGCGCTCTCGCCGACGGAGTTCCCGTTCACCCAGGAGGACTTCGACCCGCAGCTGGAGGACGCCCTCGAGCTCATGCCGTCGATCCTGGGTGACGAGCGGGTCGGCCAGAAGTACGCCATCAACGGCCTCATCGCCCTGACGCCCGATGGCATGCCGCTGCTCGGTGAGACGCCGGAGGTCGCCGGCCTCTGGTCGGCCGCGGCGGTCTGGGTCAAGGAGGGCCCGGCCGTCGGCAAGTGCGTGGCCGAGTGGATGGTCCACGGCGAGCCCTCCATCGACGTCGCGCAGTCGGACATCAGCCGCTTCCACGCCCACCAGAAGACCCGCCAGCACACCAAGCGCCGGGCCGACGAGGCGTTCCCGAAGACCTACGGCATCGTCCACCCGGCCGAGCAGTACCTGTCCGACCGCCCGCTCCGCAAGTCACCGATGTACGAGTGGCAGGCGGCCCACGATGCCGAGTTCTTCGAGGTCGCCGGCTGGGAGCGGCCGCAGTGGTACCGCTCCAACGTGCCGCTCGTGGAGCGGTACGGCGTCCAGCCGCGGACCAACGAGTGGGACGCCCGGTGGTGGTCGCCGATCATCAACGCCGAGCACCTCGCGATGCGCGAGGCGGCCGGGATCTTCGACCTCTCGGCCTTCGCGATCTTCGACATCGTCGGCCCGGGGGCGCTCGACAGCGTCCAGCGGGTCGCGCTGCGGCAGATGGACGTGCCGGTCGGGAAGGTCGTCTACACGCCGGTCCTGTCGGAGGTCGGCGGCTTCAAGAGCGACCTCACGATCATGCGCCTCGGCGAGCGGGTCTTCCGCGTCGTCACCGGCGGCGCCCACGGCATGTCCGACCTGAAGTGGTTCCGTGATCACCTGGCCGATGACGCCGCGCTCGTCGACCAGACGACGGCCTTCACGACCATTGGCGTCTGGGGGCCGCGGGCTCGCGACATCGTCCAGTCCATCACCCGGGCCGACATGTCCAACGAGGGCTTCCCGTTCGGCACCTGCCGGACCGTGGAGATCGGCTCGCAGCTCGTCCTGGCGTCGCGGATCAGCTACGTCGGCGACCTGGGCTGGGAGCTGTACGTGCCGATGGAGCAGGGCCTGCGCCTGTGGGAGGAGCTCTGGGCGGCCGGCGAACCCTACGGCCTGACGGCCTGCGGAATCGGCGTCTACGGGACCACCGGCCGGCTCGAGAAGGGCTATCGGGCCTACGGCATGGAGCTCGACGGCGACTATGACCTCGTCGAGGCCGGCATGGCCCCGCCCCGGATCAAGGCCCAGGACTTCGTCGGCAAGGACGCCGTCCTGCGCCAGCTCGCCCAGCCGCCGGCGGCGGTGCTGTGCACCCTGACGGTCGACGACCACACCTCGTCGACCGGCGAGAAGCGCTACATGCTCGGCCGCCAGCCGATCGTGCGGGCCGACGGCTCGTCGATCATCGACGCCAAGGGCCGCCGGTCGTACGCCACCTCGGCCGGCGCGAGCCCGTCGACCGGCAAGCACGTCCTGTTCGCGTACCTGCCGCCGGAGCTCGCCGTCGAGGGCGAGAAGCTGTTCGTCCAGTATTTCGTTGAGATCTATCCGGTCACCGTCGCCGTCGTCGGCTCGCGGCCGCTGTTCGACCCCGAGAACCTCCGGGTCCGTGGGCTGGGCGAGGCGGTCCCGGCATGAAGGTCCTCGTCTGCATCAAGAGCGTCCCCGCGGTCGCCGGCCGGATCACCCTGACCGCCGACGGCCGCGCGATCGACACGAAGCACCTCGGCTTCACGATCGGCCCGCACGAGGAGTGCGCGGTCGAGGAGGCCGTGCGGATCGTGGAGGCCCACGGCGGCGAGGCGGTCGTGCTGACCCTCGGACCCGCCTCGGCGCTGGAGCAGCTGCGTGACGCGCTGGCGCTCGGCGTCGCCCGCGCGATCCACCTCGTGACCGACGGCGAGGAGTGGGACCCCGAGTCGACCGCCGCGGCGATCGTCGGGGCGATCCGCGCCGACGAGGCCGCGAGCGGCCCGTTCGACGTGATCCTCGTCGGCAACGAGGCCGGCGATTCGGCCGACTACCAGATCGGGGTGCGGATCGGCGCGGCGCTCGGCCGGCCGGTCGTGACCTCGATCAAGGGCCTCACGATCGACGACGGGAGCGCCCGCGCCGAGCAGGAGGTGAGCGGCGGCCGCGACGTCTTCGAGCTTCGCCTGCCGGCCGTCGTCGGCGTCCTCGAGGGCATCAACCTGCCCCGCTTTCCGTCCGTTCCCGGGCGACTGCGCGCGAAGTCGAAGCCGGTCGAGACGTCCGAGCCGGCCCGGCCGGAGCAGCGCCTCGCGATGGAGCGCCTCGTCGTCCCGCAGGGGGTCACGAAGCAGGCGACCGTCCTCGGCCACGGTCCCGACGCCGCGCCGGCGGTCGTCGAGGTCCTCCAGGGCCTGGGGGTGATCTAGCCATGTCGACCATCCTCGTCCTCGTCACGACGGCCGACGGGGCCGCCGACGAGCTCTCGCTCCAGGCCCTGGCGCTCGGCCGGCAGCTGGCTGGCGGCGGGGCGGTCCATGCCCTCGTCACGAACGACGCCGGCGCGGCCCCCTCCCTCGGCGCGTGGGGCGCGACCCACGTCCACGTCGCGGAGCACCCCGCCTTCGGGACCTTCGCCCCCGATGCCGTCGGCCGGACCCTCGCGGACCTCGCCGGGCTCCTCGGCGCAGACGCCGTCATCGGCCCCGGCAGCGAGAACGGCAACACGATCGTCGCCCGGTCAGCTGCCCGCGCCGCCGAGCCCTTCGCGGCCAACGTCATCGGCCTCACGCTCGCGAATCCGAGCCGCGTCGTTCGCCAGCGCTGGGGTGGCAGCCTCCAGGAAGAAGCGGCGCTCCACGCCTCGCGGGCCTTCGTCAGCGTCGCGCCGCACGCCGTCCAGGCGGCGGAGGTCGACGGTACGGCGGAGGTCTCGAGCTTCACCCCTGAGCTCGAAGAGGCCGATCTCGCGGTTCGCGTCGTCGGGCGCGTGCCGGCCGCGGCCGGCGGCGTGTCGCTCGCCGATGCCAAGGTCGTCGTGAGCGGCGGGCGGGGCGTCGGCTCGGCCGAGGGCTTCAAGCCGGTCGAGGTGCTCGCCGCGCTGCTCGGCGCGGCCGTCGGCTGCTCCCGCGCGGTCACGATCGCCGGCTGGCGCTCGCACACGGCGCAGGTCGGCCAGACCGGCACGAAGATCGCGCCGAACCTGTACATCGCCGCCGGCATTAGCGGCGCGACCCAGCACATGGCCGGCGCCAAGGGCGCCAAGAAGCTCCTGGCGATCAACAAGGACGCCGAGGCACCGATCATGTCGGCAGCCGACTACGTCGTGATCGGCGACCTGCACCAGGTGCTGCCGGCGATCAGCGCGGAGATCCGCCGGGTCAAGGGCGCCTGAGCGTGGACGGCGGGGCCCTGGTCACGGTCCCGCTGTTCCTGCTGGTCCTGTACGTCGCCATCGGGCTGTTCCTGCGGCGCGCGGTCTACCTCTTCCAGCTCGTCCTCGCCGGCCGCGAGTCGGCGGGGCGGACGACCGACCTGCCGGCCCGGACGCTGCGCGAGGTCGTCGGCGTCCTGTTCCAGTCGAAGCTGTTCCTGCGGCCGATCCCCGGGGTCATGCACCTGCTGCTGTTCTGGGGCTTCCTCGTCCTGCTGCCGACGATCGTCATGTCGTTCCTCGGCGCGATGAACGCCCACTGGTCGATCCCGTGGCTGGCCGAGCAGGGCTGGTTCGCATTGATGGTCGACCTCTTCGCGATCGGCGTCCTGGTCGGCGTCGCGATCGCGTTCACGATCCGGCTCGGCCAGCGACCGGTCCGGTTCGTGGGCAGCTACCTGCAGGTCGCCTACAACATCCTGCTGTTCGAGGCCGAGATCACCGTCACCCTGCTGCTCTGGCACGCATCCCAGATACGCCTCGGGATCAATGAGTACCCGGCCGAGTGGGCGCCCGTCTCGAACGCCATCGCCGCGCTGCTGCCGACCGGCCCGAACCTCGAGATCTTCGAGCGGGTGATCGTCTGGATCCACGCCCTCCTGATCCTGGCGTTCCTCGTCTACATCCCGTACACGAAGCACCTCCACACCCTCGTCGTGTGGTTCAACGTGTTCTTCGGCCGGACGCGCTCGCGCGGCCGCCTCGAGCCGCTCGAGTTCGAGAACCCGGCGATCCCGGAGGACCAGATCCGGTTCGGCCTCGGGTCGATCAAGGACATGACCTGGAAGGAGATGGTCGACGGCTTCACCTGCACCGAGTGCGGGCGCTGCCAGGACGCCTGCCCGGCGTTCTTCACCGGCAAGAACCTGTCGCCGAAGCTCGTGATCATGAACCTCCGCGACCAGCTATGGCGCGAGGGCCATGACTGGCTCGGCGCGGCCGCGGCGGGGGAGGACTTCGCCGGGGCGCCGCTCGTCCCGACCGCGGTCGCCGACGAGACCGTCTGGGACTGCGTGACCTGCGGCGCCTGTGTCCGCGAGTGCCCGGTCGGCATCGAGCACATCGACCACATCGTCGACCTGCGGCGGAACCTGGTGATGGTCGATTCGCGCTTCCCGCCGGAGGGCGCGACGATGCTCCGCGACCTGGAGCGGACCTCCAACCCGTGGGGCAAGAGCCCGACCGAGCGGACCGATTGGGCCGACGGCCTCGACGTCCGGGTCCTGGAGCCGGGGGATCCGCCGCCGGCGGTGCTGTTCTGGGTCGGCTGCGCGCCGGCCTTCGACGAGCGGGCGCGCACGGGTGCCCGCTCCACCGCGAAGCTGCTCAAGGAGGCCGGCGTGGACTTCGCGATCCTGGGGGCGCGGGAGTGCTGCACCGGCGACCCGGCCCGGCGGATGGGCGACGAGTACACGTTCCAGGCGCTCGCGAAGCAGAACGTCGAGACGTTCGCCGAGGCCGGGGTCTCGAGGGACGCCGCGGAGGCCGCCGGCCGGCCGGCGACCCGGATCGTCACGACCTGCCCGCACTGCTTCAACACCCTGGCCAACGAGTACGCCGACTTCGGCGGCCGCTACGAGGTCGTCCATCACACCCAGCTGCTGGCCGAGCTCGTTCGCGAGGGTCGCCTCAGCCCGGCCGCCAGCGCAGAGTCGATCACCTACCACGAATCGTGCTACCTGGCCCGCCACAACGACGTCAAGGCCGAGCCGCGCGAGCTGGTCGCGGCGGTCGGCCAGCCGCGGGAGATGGCCCGGCGCGAGGAGCGGACGTTCTGCTGCGGCGCCGGCGGGGCCCACATGTGGCTGGAGGAGCGCGGCACCCAGATCAACGAGGAGCGCGCCCGCGAGGCCGCGGCCACCGGCGCCACGACCCTCGCGGTGGCGTGCCCGTTCTGCACGGTCATGCTCGACGACGGCATGCAGGGGATCGGTGGTGGGCTCGCCGTCAAGGACGTCGCGACGCTCCTGGCCGAGGCCGTCGAGCGCGGCCGCAGCCCGTTGCCGATGTATGACCCGGGAGCCGTGCCGCCGGCCTGAGTGAACCGTCAGCGCGGCGTGGCGGTCGAGAACCCCAGGAGCCGCTACGTCTCGAGACAGGTCAGGCACGCATGCGGTCGTGCGTCGGATCGAAGACCGCCGTGGCGCCAACCGCGGCCACCGTCACCGGGTAGCGATCGCCGATGTACTCGACCGCGAGCTTCGTGCCGGCTACGGCGACATCGGGCGGGAGGTAGGCCATCAGGAGGTGCTTCCCGACCGACGGGCCGGAGCCGGCCGTGGTCACGAACGACCGGCGACCCCGGGCGTCGACCAGCGGCTCGCCATCGGGCCGGACGACCGGCTCGCCGCCGAGCATGAAGCGCCGCACGCCCGAGGATGACCGCAGGTCCTCGACCGTCAACGTACAGAGCAGCTGCGCGGGCCCCGCCTCGCGCTGCGCCAGGTACGCGGCGCGCCCCACGAAGTCGGCGGCCTTCACCCGCGGCCGGGCCAGGCCGGCCTCGACGAGGTTCCGGTCCAGCTCCAGCTCTCGGCTCATGAGGCGGTAGCCCTTCTCGAGCCGGAGGGTCGTGCCGTAGGCGCCGAGCCCGACCGGCACGATGCGATGCGCCTGGCCGGCATCCCACAGCAGGTCCCACAGCCGCGCCGCCTGCTCGGTCGGGACGTGGAGCTCCCAGCCGAGCTCGCCGGCGTAGCTGATCCGTGCGGCGAGGACGCGGATGGAGCCAAGGTCGAGCCATTGCCCGGTGGCGTACGGGAAGGCGGCGTTCGAGACGTCGCCGCGGGTGACGGAGGCGACCACGTCGCGCGCCCGCGGGCCCCAGATCGCGAGCATCGACCAGGCCGAGGTGGCGTCGAACAGCTGGGCCGAGCCGTCGTCCGGCAGGAGGCCCTCCAGCCACTTGCGGTCGGCCGGCCCGGCGAAGCCGGCGTCGACGATCCGGAAGCGATCGACTGCAAGCCGCATGACCGTCACGTCGGCCTTGATGCCGCCCGCTTCGTTCAGGAGCTGGGTGTAGGCGACGCGCCCAATGGGCATGTCCATCTCGGCGACCGCGACGCGCTGGCAGTAGGCCAGGGTCCCGGGGCCGTGGACGTCGAACACGGCGAAGGCCGGGTTCTCGATCAGCCCGACGCGGTCACGCAGGGCGAGGTGCTCGGCGTTGATGATCGGCGACCACCAGCGGCGGTCCCACTCGTGCTCGCGGTCCATGACCCGCCCGCCGAACTCGTCGAGCAGCGGCCGGTTCGACTCGTACCAGTTCGGGCGCTCCCAGCCGGCGATCTCGATGAGCTCCGCCCCGAGCGCGAGGTGGCGCGCGTGGGCCGGGCCCAGGCGAACGTTCCGGTCGGTGTCCCCTTGTTCGAAGGGGTGGACGATGCCGTAGAACTTCGGGAACCACTCGGAGGCGCGGGCCTCGTAGTGCGCCGGCGTCTTGTGGTGGTCGCTGAAGCGGGCGATGTTGACCACCGCTGGGTCCATCTCCGGCTTCCCGTCGGTCATCCACTCGGCCAGCATCCGCATGAGGCTCGGGGCCTCCTTGATCCACATCGCGGACGCGGCCCAGAGGCCCTCGACCTCGGGCGTCTCGCCGAGCAGCGAGAAGCCGTCGGCGGTCAGGGAGATCAGGCCGTTGATGGCGTGCTTGATGCCGACGTGCTCGTCGCCGACGATCGAGGGATAGAGCTCGAGGGCCTTGCCGACGTGCGGGTCGAAGTCCTCGGCCGTGAACGGCAGCTCGGTCGGCGAGAGCGCGGCCTCCTCGTTCGACGGGATGTCCTCGACCGGCACGAGGATCGCGCGGTGGGCGTACGAGCCGATCTCGAGGTCGCCGCCGCTCTGGCGGGCGTACATCAACGCGTCCATGTCGCGGACGACGGGGTAGGCGAGGGCGCCGAGCCCCTCGAACTCCGGCACCGGCCCGACGTCGACCATCTGGTGAACGGCCGGGGTGAGCGGGATCCGGGCGCCGGCCATCGCGGCGACCTTGGCACTCCAGACACCGCCGCAGACGACGATCGTGTCCGTGGCGATCTCGCCGCGCTTCGTCGAGATTCCGGCCACGCGGCCGTCGCGCACCGTCACGCCCGTGACCTCGGTCGAGGCAAAGGCCGACAGGGCGCCCATCTGCACCGCCCGATCACGCCACAGCGTGCCACCGTAGACCGGGTCGACGACGCCGACCGCGGGCGTGTGGAAGCCGCCGAGGATCTTCCCGCCGTCGAGGTACGGCACCAGCGTTTTGACGCCGGCCGGCGACAGCAGCTCGGCCTCCACGCCGAACGCCCGCGCCGCGCCCATCCGTCGGCGCAGCTCGTGCATCCGCTCATCGGTCCGGGCGACCTCGATACCGCCGCAGCGGGTGAAGACGCCGAGGTCCTCGAACTGCCGGATGCCATCCATGCACCACTCGGTCATCTGGCGGGAGTACTCGACCGGGAAGGTGAAGCTGGAGGCGTGTCCGGTCGAGCCACCCGGGTTCGGGAACGGGCCCTTGTCCACGAGGACCATGTCGCGCCAGCCGAGGCGGGCGAGGTGCCAGGCGAGGGCGTTGCCGGCGATCCCGGCGCCGACGATGACGACGCGGGCGTGAGACGGGAAGGCGATCATTCGACGCTCACCTCGGC
>JBQGDI010000062.1:0-11704 GCA_052038965.1 Candidatus Limnocylindrales bacterium
CGCCCCACGTCGGCATCGTCGACGGCGCCTTCGCCACGCCGACGAACCAGGTCGGCCGGGTCATCGCGGGCAGCGCAACGGTCTTCTTCGGCGGAAAGATGGCAGCGACCACCGGCTCGAGCTGCACGATGTGCGCCACGCCCGCGACCGCGGCCGGGCCCGGCGCTCCGAACGTCCTGGTCGGGTAGGGAGGAGCGAGATGGCCCACGAGTTCGTCGGCGCCGGATGGGCGTTTCCGTTGTCGCTCGACCCGACTGGCTCGTTCGAGTTGGTCACCGACGAGCGCGAGATCGAGCAGGCGATCCGGCTGATCCTCGGCACGGCCTACGGCGAGCGCCCGATGCGGCCCGACTTCGGCTGCAAGATCCATGACTTCGTGTTCGCCGAGGCGAATGCCACGACGGCCGGCCGGATCGCCAGCGAGGTTCGCGCATCGCTGGCGCGCTGGGAGCCACGGATCACCGTCGACGACATCGTGGTGAGCGTCGACGAGACGGACCAGAGCCTGCTCTACATCGACATCGCGTACCACGTCCGCAACCGCAACGACCCGCGCAACCTCGTCTTCCCGTTCTACACGATCCCGCCCGAGTCCTGACCCGAGGAGCCGACGCCATGACGCTGCTCGCGCCGAATCTCGACGACCGCCGGTTCCAGGACCTGGTCGACGACGCCAAGCGCCTCGTGCAGGAGCGCACGGATCGCTGGACGGACCACAACGTCAGCGATCCGGGCGTGACGCTGATCGAGGCCGTCGCGTGGCTGACCGACCAGCTCCTCTACCGGCTGAATCGCGTCCCCGAGCGCAACTACGTCAAGTTCCTCGAGCTCATCGGCGTGCACCTGTATCCGCCCGCTGCGGCCCACGCGCCGGTCACGTTCTGGCTGTCCGCGCCGCAGCCTGCGACGGTGACGATCCCGGCCGGCACCGAGGTCGCGACCGTCCGGACCGGCGGGCAGCAGCCGATCGTCTTCAGCACGACCGAGGAGCGCGCGATCGTGATGACGTCGCTCGCCCGGGTCGGCTCGATGGTCGACGGCAAGACGTACCGGGACCACGGCGACGCGATCTCGATGAAGTCCGCCGTCCTGCCGTTCTCCAACCCGCCGAAGCCCGGCGAAGCCCTCGTCGTCGGGCTCTCCGAGGCGGCGCCGGCGTGCGTCGTCAACCTCCACGTCGCCGCGAAGATCGAGGGCGTGGGTGTCGACCCCGACGATCCGCCTTTGGCCTGGGAGGCGTGGACCGGCGAGGACTGGACGGCCTGCGAGCTCGAGCGCGACACGACCGGCGGCATCAACCGCGATGGGGACGTCGTGCTCCACGTCCCACGAGGCCACGCCGTCTCGACGATCGACAAGGTCAAGGCCGGCTGGCTCCGCGCCCGGGTGACCGAGCCGCGCGAGGGCCAACCCGCGTATAGCGCGTCGCCCGAGATCCGAGGGCTCACGGCCTACACCATCGGCGGGACCGCCGACGCGATGAACGCCGAGCTGGTGCGCAACGAGTACCTGGGCGAATCGGAAGGCGTCCCCGGGGGTCGCTTCCAGCTCAAGCGGGTGCCGATCGTGGCGGGCGAGAAGCCACTGGTGCTGGAGGTCCTCGTCGACGACGCCTGGCAGGAGTGGGCCCAGCGTCCGAACTTCGCCGCGAGCGGGCCCGACGACCGGCACTTCGTGCTCGACGCGGCCACGGGCCAGCTCGAGCTCGGCCCGGCGGTCCGCATGGCCGACGGCTCGCAGCGACGCTACGGGGCCGTGCCGCCTCGCGGTGCCGGCCTGCGAGTGCCGCTGTACCGGACGGGTGGCGGCGAGTCGGGGAACGTCGCCGCGGGCTCGCTGTCGGTGCTCAAGGCCTCGATCCCGTACGTGGCGCGGGTCGAGAACCGCCGGGCGGGCCGAGGCGGCGTCGACGGCGAAGACATCGAGATGGCCAAGCTCCGCGGCCCGATCGTGCTCCGGACCCGCGACCGCGCCGTCACGGCCGAGGACTTCGAGCACATCGCCCGCGAGGTCGCGCCCGAGGTGGCCCGGGTCCGTGCGCTGCCCGTCAGCGAAGGGGCGGAGGCCGGCACCGTCCGGGTCCTGATCGTGCCGGCGGTACCGTCGATCGACGGTCGGATGACGTTCGATCAGCTGGTGCCGGCCGAGGACACGCTCGAGCGGGTCGCGCGGCGTCTCGACGAGACGCGGCTCGTGGGAACGCGGGTCGTGGTCGAGCCCCCGACGTACCGAGGCGTGACGATCATCGCGCGGCTCCGGGCCCGCCATCGGACCGACCCGGCGCGGCTCCAGCAGGACGCGCTTGACGCCCTCTATCGCTACTACCACCCGACCGTCGGCGGCCCGGACGGGACGGGCTGGCCGTTCGGCCGTCCGATCGTCGCCGGCGAGGTCCACGCCGCGCTCCAGCGGGTTCGCGGCACGGAGCTCGTCGAGGACGTTCGAATCCTCGGCGCCGACCCGGTGACCGGAGAGCGTGGCAAGCCGACGGAGCGGCTCGAGGTCGAGCCCAACGCGCTCGTGTTCTCGTACGACCACCAGGTGCTCGTGGAGGCCGGCGCGTGAGGGGGCTCGTCGACGAGCTGGGAACTCCGCGGCGACTCATCGACTCGCTGCCCGGGATCTACCAGGAGGACGAGCTCGCGAAGCGGCTGACGAGCGTCTTCGACGATGCGCTCGCGCCGATCGTGAGCACGATCGACAACCTGCCGGCGTACCTCGACCCCGCGCTCGCACCCGACGACTTCCTCGACTGGCTGGCGGGCTGGGTCGGAATCCCCCCCGACGAGACCTGGCCGGTCGAGCGACGACGGGCCATCGTCGCGCTGGCGGTCCAGCTCCATCGTCGGCGAGGGACGGCCGCCGGCCTGGCGATGCACATCCGGCTGCTCGGGGCGCCCGATGTCGACGTCACCGACAGCGGCGGGGCCACCTGGTCGAAGACCCCCGGCGCCAAGCCGCCGGGGGATGGGTCGTACAGCCTCACGGTCACCGTGACCCCACCGAAGAAAGGCCAGCTCGACGCCGCCAAGATCGAGGCTCTCGTCGCGTCCGCGAAACCCGCGCACGTCGCGCACAAGGTCACCGTCGCCGAGCGTTCGGCGAAGTAGTATCGACGGCCACCGCTCCGCGCCGAGCGGCCTCCCGCGCCGAGGTCTCGTTCACGGATGATCCGCTGCACCAAGTGCCAGACGATCAACCCATCCGACGCCATCCTCTGCTCCAACTGCCAGAGCCTGCTGGAGTGGACGGGCGTCCCGGTCGACGCCTCCGAGGCGTCGCCCGCCACCGCTGACGAGCCCCGGCCAGGCACGGGCGAGGTGGAGACATCGCCGGATACCGCCGAAGCGGCGGCGAGACTCGAGGCCCAGGCCAGGGCGGACGCCGAGGCGCGCGAGGCGGAGGAGGCCCGCCTCGCGGAGGAGGCGAAGGCCGCGGAGGCGAAGGCCGCGGCGGAGGCGCGTCAGGCCGCGGAGGAGGCGCGTCTCGCGGAAGAGGCCCGCGCAGCCGAGGAGGCTCGCCTTGCGGAGGAGGCTCGGCTGGTCGCCGAGGCCAAGGCTGCCGATGAGGCCCGGCTCGCTGCTGACGCGAAGGCCGCTGCCGAGGCGAAGGCCACTGAGAAAGCGCGTCTCGCTGCGGAGGCGAAAGCTGCCGAGGAGGCAGCCGCCGCCGAGGACGCCCGCCTGGCCGCGGCAGCAAGGGCCGCAGAGGAGGCCCGGGCCGCGGAGGAGGCCACCAAAGCCGCCGAGGCCAAGGCCGCAGAGGAGGATCGACTGGCCGCGGAAGCGAAGGCGGCTGAAGAGGCGCGCGCCGCGGAAGAGAGGGCCGCGGAAGAGGCCCGTTCGGCCGCGGTAGCAAAGGCCGCGGAGGAGGCACGTCTCGCGGATGAGGCCCGAGCAGCCGAGGAGGCTCGTCTTGCCGAAGAGGCCCGGCTGGCTGCCGAGGCCAAGGCTGCCGAAGAGGCACGGCTCGAACGCGAGCGCAAGGCAGCCGAGCTGCGGGCCATGTTGGCCCCCATTCGAAACGAGGGCGAGGCTGCCGTCGACGAATCGCAGCCGGAAGCCGTTCGACCAGTCGCGCGGCCCACCGAACCGGGACCTCGTCGACCGACCACGCAGCCCCTGCCCGATGACGAGCAGCCCGATGCCCGCAAGCCGACCCTCGAGCCGAGGCCGAAGCCTCGTCCGATCGAAGAGCCCGAGCCCCAGCCCGAGGAGCAAGTTGCCTCGCCCGGGGACATTCGCTGCGCGAACTGCGGCACGCCGAACGATCCATCGCGGAACTTCTGCCGCCGCTGCGGCAGGCCCCTCGTCGCGGCGCCCGTCGCGGTCGTGAAGCCGGTGCCGTGGTATCGACGGCTCCTCGGACTGGGCGCGACCGGAGAGCGCAAGGCCCAGGCCATGCAGGCAGGGCAGCGACCCAGGCGCCTCGGCGAGGCGGGTCAACCGCGCCCGGGGATCATCGGCCGGCTGATCCCGCTGGTGCTCATCGGTGCGCTCGCGTTCGTGGTCACGAGCCTGGTCATCATGCCCGAGGCCCGGTCTGCGATCGGGGATCTCATCACCGATCTGCGCCTGCGCTTCCTGCCAACGATCGTTGACATCCACCCGGTCGCCGCCCAGGGATCCGGCGTCGGCCGGAACACGGGCGACCTGGCGGTCGACAACAACACGGCGACGTTCTGGCTGGCCGACCCGGCGTCGGCCGCCCCGACGGTGACGGTCGACATCGGGTCGACGATCAACCTTGGCGGCCTGGTCGTCCACAGCGGCTCCAGCACCGAGAGCGACTTCACTGCCCACCGCCGGCCCAGGACCCTCGAGCTCACCTTCCCCGGCACGGAGCGGGACCCGGTCGAGGTCGCCCTCACCGATGTCCCCGAGCCCCAGCCGATCGCGCTCGACGTGCGCGACGTCGAAGCCGTCGCGATCCGGGTGGTTGCCTGGTTCGAGGCCGGGACGGGGGGTGACTCGCTCGTCGCGATCCGCGAGATCGAGTTCAAGGAGCGACGCTAGGCTTCAGCCGCCGATCGCCCCGGCCCTGATTCCGAGCTCGGCCAGCATCTGGTCGTAGCCGAGCCGGGCTCGACTGGCCGCACCCTGGTCACCCGCCTCGTCGCGCGACCGGATGAGCAGCCGCCACAGCGGATCGTGATAGCGCTCGATCCGGAGGCCGGCGCTTGCCGCCCGGGACGCGCCCTCGGCGTCGCCGCTCCGCAGGAAGATCTCGGCCAGCCGTTGCGCGGCCTCGACCGCCCCCAGCCGCGCCTGCTCGCGACGATCGGCGACCCATTCCGCGGGTCCGTCCTCGGGCAGCAGCTCACCACCGTAGGCGTCGAGGGCCTCCTCGTACGCGCGCCGCGCCCCTCCGTCGTCACCGCGCTCCCGGGAGAGTCGGCCAGCCGCGAGCGCTCGCTCGAAGCGTGCCAGGTCGACGTCCGCGCCTTCGGGCAGGGCGAGCCGGTAGGCGTCGCCCTCGCGGCGAAGGAGCTGGAACGAGCCTCGAGCGGCGCCGGGCTCCAGAACCCGCCGCAGTGACGCGACCGCGACATGCAGGCTGCGCGCTCCTGCTCCGGGCTCGGCTTCGGGCCACAGGGCCGCCTCGACGGTCTCGTGATGGACCGCCATCCCGGTGTCGAGCGCGAGCAGCCGGAGCAGCGCTCGGGCGCGAGGACGGATGGTCGAGAGGTCGACCGCGCGGCCATCGAGGCGCAGGTCGAAGCCGCCCAAGAGGCGGATCTCGAGCGGCGGCGCCCCGGCCGGGTCCGGGCCGGCGTGGCCATTCCCCCGGTGAGCGCTGCCGTTCGTGTGGCGGTGTGCCGGCGAGCCATTCGATCGCGTCTCTGCGGGTACCCGGAGCGGTGGAGCGGTGTCCACGACTCCGACACGGGGTGCGAGGAGGCCCGTGTCACGCGCGATCGCCTCGGCCGCCGCGCGGAACTCGGCGGCCTCGTCGGAGGTGGACGCGACGGTCGACAGCGCCAGGTTGGCGCAGAGGCTCGCGGCGGGTACGCCGATGGATCGTGCCGCGGCCTCCGCGGCTAGCGCCGCGGCCCGCGCCTCCGGCTCCCTGGCCTGTGCCGCGGCCAAGGCTGCGAGCCCGCGCGTCCAGCCCTCGAGCGTCGCCGCCTCGAGCGATCGGACCCGCGCCACGACCTCATCGAGGTCGTCGGTCGGATGGCCGGCCGTGGCCGAGCCCCAGGCCGCACACAGGCGGGCGATCGCCTCGCCCCACCAATCGCCGAGTCGCCGGCTGGCGTCAGCGACGGCCTCGGCCTCGCGAACCGCTTCCTCTGATCCCGTGAGCCCGAGCGCTGCGCGCCCGATCCGGGCCAGCCAATCGAGGCCGGCCTCCTCGGCCGCCGTCACCGCGCCCTCGACCTCGAGCGCCGCCTGCCGCTGGCCCATGAGGACCCCTGCGATCCCGGCCCCGAGCGCGGCCACGACCCGGAGCGTGCGGCCGGCATCGGGGCGTTCCGCGGCGTGAACGAGCTCTCGGCGAGCCCGCGCGACGTGACCCGCCGCGATCGACGCCAGGCCGGCGACGACCTCGCCCTCGGGCGAGTCGAGCTGCTCGGCGGCGCGGGCGGCCGTCATGGGATCGCGCGCGAGGGCGGCCCGGAGGAGGGCCATCGCGTCGCGGCGATCCGGAGTTGGTGATCCTGCGCCGCCCAGCCAGTGCCCGATCATCTGCCGCTCGGCGCGGCAGGTGAGTCCGGCATCGGTCGGTCCGAAGACGGACTCGGCGCGGCGATAGGCGTCGCTCGCCTCCGCCAGGCGGCCCTCAGCGCGAAGCCGGCGGGCGTTCGCAAGCAACAGCCACGGGTCGTTCGCGACGACCGCTGGTGGCAGGGCATCGAGCCACGGGCTCGGGCCGTCCGCGACCTCACGGCCGTTACGCCCGAGCAGACGGCTGACGCGATCCCAGTCCTCGCCGCGGCAGAATGCCTCGACCCCCTCCGGAAGGGCGCCCGACTCGACGAGCAGCCCGCCGGCGACGCAGAACCGGTCGCGGAGGCCGGCCGGCCCGACCTCCTCGAGGAGCACCGCCTGGAGGTGCGACCGCAGGACCTCGTGGTAGCGATACCAGCCGTCTTCGGCAAGGCGCTGGGTGAACAGCCGTCGCCGCTCCAGGTCCTCGAGCACCTCGCGGCTGTCGGTGCGGTCGAGGAGACGGTCGCACAAGGGTGCCGACAGCCGACCGAGGACCGACGTCTCGACGAGGAACCGCCGCAAGTCGACGGGCAGCTGGTCGAGGACGTTCCGCGCCAGGTAGTCGCGCAGCTCCCGGGCCAGCCGCGAGCTCAAGCCGAGCTCGCCGAGCAGCCGCCGGCGGTCCTCGGGCGGCCGGCCCCGGGTCGCGAGGTGGAACAGCTGCAGGCCGGCCGCCCAGCCCTCGGTCCGCCGCGCCAGCCGGGCCAGGTCCTCCGGCGGCAGCGGCTCCTCGTAGAAGTCCCGGAAGAGCCGCTCGACCTCCCAGGACCGGAACCGCAGGTCGTCCCCGGTCAGCTCCACGAGCTGGCCGCTGACCCGGAGCCGCGGGAGGTTGAAGCGGGGCGGGACACGGGACGCGGCGACCACGGTCAGGCTCGGCGGGGCGTACTCGATCAGCCGCTCGAGGGCGGCTTCGGCGGGCGTGGCCTCGAGGGTGTGGAGATCGTCGACGACCAGGAGGATGCGCTCGCCGACCCGGCTGGCGAGGGCGTTCGCGGCGTCCCCGACGTCCCCCCAGCCGCGGGCGATGCCCGGCATGGCCGGCGCGAGGGCGGCCTCGAGGTGCCGGATCAGCGCGGCTTCGTCGCTGTCCCAGCCCTCTGCCCGGTACCAACCGACGGGTCCCGGGGCGCGCGCGGCGAAGCGCGCCAGCAGGCTCGTCTTGCCCGAGCCGGCGGGCGCCACGACCAATCCCAACCGATGGTTCCATACTGCCTCGAGCCGAGCATCGAGCCGGTCGAGGACCATCGAAGGCACGTCCGGGATCCGGACTTTCGTGGCCACGACCGCGACCCTCGCTCGGGCTTCGCCAGCGCGCTCGACGTCGGCGCTCACCAGGCCTCCCAACCCGCCGCGGGAAGCGGCCATTGTCGTCCTCGCATCGGGCGAAGTCCAGACTCGGTGACCGGGTTTCTAGCGCTCCAGGACGATCTTCTGCTTGTCGGCCTGACCGTAACCCCCGGTCGTCGTGAGGACGAAGGTCTGGGACGCCTTGGTGCAGTCGTAGGGGATTGTCAGGCCGGGCGACGACGTCTTGCCGTTGTAGTTCGCGTAGATCGCGCCATCGATCTTCAGCTGCGCACCGGTTGCCGCCACGACCTCATAGGTGAGCGCGATGCCAACCGACCCCGACGGCGCGTTGCAGTCCGGCGCGGCGAGGGTGAAGACCTTGACCTTGGGCGCCTTGGTCGTGACGGTCCTGGTGAGCTTGTCCGCCGTTCCCGACCCGCCCGTCGTCCGGAGCGTGTAGGTGTGGCTCAGCTGCTGCTGGCTGCAGCCGAACGGCAGGTCGATCGTCCCCGCCGTGCCGGGGTACGAATCGTAGATGCCCGGCCCGTCGATCGAGATCGAAACGCCTGTCGCATTGGCGATCTGCCAGCTGACCGTGATGGTGCCCGCCGTGCTGTTCGTGCAGTCCTCGGTCTTGGGGGCCTCGAACGCGAGGATGGTGGGACTGGTGTTCGGCGTGGCCGTCGGGCGCGGGGTGGCGGCCTGTGGCGTGGCGGACGGTGTCGCGACGGGGCCCGCCGTCGGGGGCAGGGAAGCGACGAGGCTCGGAGTCGGCAACGAGGCCAGCGGGCTCTCGAGCGGCGAGGGTGACCCGCTGCCGACGGCCGTGATCGTCGGCGAGGCCGTGGCGCCGACCGGCGAGCCACCGGTGCCAAGCGTCAGCGCGAGCAGGGCCGCGCCGCCAACGCCGATGAGCACGGCGATCAGGCCATACAGGAGTGGACCCCGCGCGCTCGACACCGCTCCTCCTCGACCGTCCCGGTCCTTCCCCTCGCCCGCGACCCGGTGCGTCGCGCAGCCTAGCGCGTCCGCCAGCGAGTCCGTCGGACGCGCTCCTACACTCGCCCGATGCACGAGCCGAGGAACCTGCTGATCCTGACCGAGGGCCAGTTCGAGGCCCACAACGCCAAGACGGCGATGGGCGTGATCCGCTACGGGACCGACCACGTGGTCGCCCTGCTCGACTCGGTGATCGCGGGCCATAACGTGTCGGAGTGGATGCCCGGGCACGACGTCCCGATCGTCGCCACCGTGGCGGAGGGCCTCGCCCGGTCGCCGAGCTCCGACACGTTGCTCATCGGCATCGCGCCGACGGGTGGCAAGCTGCCGCCGGCCTGGCGACGCACGATCCTGGAGGCGATCCATGCTGGCCTGGAGGTCCACTCCGGCTTGCACACGTTCCTCGGGGACGATCCCGAGTTCTCGGCCGCGGCGGCCGCCACGGGGGCGCGAATCGTCGATTACCGGCGGCCGCCGGAGCGCCACGAGACGTCCGTCGGTCGGCCCCACGACCCCGGCAAGCGGGTCATCCTGACGGTCGGCACGGACTGCGCGATCGGCAAGATGTCGGTCGCGCTCGAGCTCCGCAGGGCGGCCCTCGCCCGCGGCGACGCCGCAGCGTTCGTGCCGACCGGTCAGACCGGGATGATGATCGACGGCTGGGGGGTCGCGGTCGACCGGCTCATCGCCGACTTCCTCCAGGGCACGGTCGAGTGGCTCGTCGAGGAGGGCGAGTCCCGCGGCGACTGGGTCATCGTCGAGGGCCAGGGCTCGCTCGACCACCCGGCCTACTCGTCGGTCACGCTCGGCCTGATCCACGGCGCGACGCCGCACGCGATGGTCATGGTCCACAAGCCCGGCTTGGTGAACCACGACTTCGACCATCGGCCGGACGTGTCGTTCCCGATCGCCCGCCTGCCCGAGTTCATCCGTCTCCACGAGACCGTCGCCCGGCTCGTCGCGCCGTCACGGGTCGTGGCGGTGGCGCTGAACACGTCGCTCATCCGCGACGACGCCGAGGCGCGACGGGTCATCGAGGCGACGACCGCCGAGACCGGTCTCCCGGCCGACGACCCGGTCCGCTTCGGCGGCGCCGCGCTGTGGGGCGCGACCCGCGCTGCTGTCGACGCGCTGCCATGGGTCGCCCCCTCGGCGGCCACCGCCTCGTCGGGGGCCACGCGTGCCTGACGCCGGGACGCCATGACGCTCACCGCCCGCCACGAGACGCTCCGGCTCCCGCTCCGCGACCCGTTCCGGATCGCGCGCTCCGACCACGGCGCCGGTCGGACGATCACGACGGTCATCGTCGAGCTCCGGGATGCTCGCTTCCCGGACGTCGTCGGCCTCGGCGAGGGCTACCCGGACCGCTTCTACGGCGAGACGCCGGACACCTTGCCGGCGATCACGCCGTACCTCCTCGAGGCCTGCGGCGAGATCGAGCTGACGCTCGAGGGCCTGGGCGCCGCGAGCCGGCGGATCGAGACGGCCATCCGCTGGAACGGGGCCGCGAAGTGCGCCCTCGACACGGCCCTCCACGATCTCGTCGGCAAGGTCGTCGGGCAGCCCGTTCATCGGCTCCTCGGCCTCGAGCCCACCGGCCCACCGACCGACTTCACCCTCGGCCTCGACGAGCCGGCCGTCGTCGCCGAGCGCGCCCGCCGCGCCGCGGCATTCCCCGCGCTCAAGATCAAGGTTGGCGGACCGGCGGACGTGGCGACGCTTGAGGCGGTCCGCGAGGTCTATGCCGGGCCGCTCCGGGTGGACGCGAACACCGGCTGGACACCCGACGTCGCCCGGCAGCTGCTGCCGCGACTCGTCGACCTCCGCGTGGAGCTGATCGAGCAGCCGTTCCCGGCTGCCCGCCTGGACTGGTTGGCGGACCTCCAGGCCGTCTCGCCGCTGCCGCTCGTGGCCGACGAGTCGTGCATCGAGGCGGCCGACCTCGACCGACTGGTCGGCGTCGTGGCCGGGGTCAACGTCAAGCTCGCCAAGTGCGGCGGCCCGGGAGCGGCGGCGCGGATGCTCCGGCGGGCGAAGGATCTCGGCTTCCGGATCTTCCTCGGCTGCATGGAGGAGACGAGCCTCGGGATCGCCGCCGCGGCGACGGTCGCCTCGCTCGCCGACTGGGTCGATCTCGACGGCTCGCTCCTCCTGGCGGACGACCCCTTCGAGGGCCTGGCGCTCGGTCCCGACCACCGCTGGCGGCTGACCGACGCGCCGGGGCTTGGGGTGAGACGGCGCTTCCCGAGCTCTACCTAGGCACCGGCAGGGCCAGTCCGATCGGAGCCGTCGACCGCCTCGGCGACCTACGTACGGGGTTTCCCGGACGTGTGGATAAGTTCGTGGACGAAAAGGTGGAGAACCCCCCTTCCGACGAATCTCGACCCCGCCGTACCATTCCCGGCAGCGGTACGACCTCTCCGGGAAGCGGGTCGCCGGACACCTGAACTGCTCCGCCAGGGGCCACGGTCCATCACGCCGTGGTCTCGGGCCTACCCCGCCGCGCCCCAGACGGGTTGAGGGAGGAACGTCGATTCATGGCCCCGCGCTCCGTGCCCATGCGGGTGCTCACGGACGAAGCCGTCGAGTTCATTCGCTTCTGCTACGCCCGCCGGCGGGTCGGCTGGCCCGAGCTGTACGACGAGATGTGCTCGGTCGCGAGCCGCGGGCTCTTCCGGGGCTGGGGACCCGATGAGCTGGCG
>JBQGDI010000063.1:0-15163 GCA_052038965.1 Candidatus Limnocylindrales bacterium
ACCCGTCGACCTCGACGACGCGGACCGGGGTGCCGCGGTCGAGGCTCCGCCCGTCGGCCGTCCGGGCGGTCCACTCCTCGCCGGCGGCGCGCACCGAGCCGATCGGCACGAGCGGGGCGCGGACCTCGCCGAACGTGCCGACGGCGATCGCGGGCCCGCCGGCGAGCGCGAGGCTGACGCGGCGCGAACGGAGCGCGCCGTACACGATCAGCGCTCCGAAGGCGGCGGTCGTGACGACCATCGTCACGACCAGCGGCGTGGCCACCTCGACGAACGGCCCCACCGGGTCGCCCGGGGTCGTGTACAGCGCCGATGCCCCGAGCGCGAAGCAGATGACCCCTGCCACCGTCAGGAGGCCGTGGCTGGTCACGGTCAGCTCGAGGGCGATGAGGACGATCCCCAGCCCGATGAGCAGCAGGCCCCCGACGTTCAGCGGCAGGCTGCCGAAGCCGATGAGCGCGAGGATCAGGGCCAGGGCGCCGAGGATGCCGGTCACGAAGTTGGGGTTCTGGAGCTCGAAGATCAGGCCGTAGAAGCCGACCGTGAACAGCAGGAACGCGATGTTCGGATCGGACAGCAGGTGCAGGAACGCCTGGAACGGGTTCATCCCGGTCTCGTCGACCGACGCGCCCGCGAGGGCCAGGACGCGCGTCTCGCCGCCCGCCAGTGACACTTCGCGGCCGGAGGCCTGGGCGAGGACCTCGTCAAGCGTGGCCGCGATGCCGTCCACGGCGCCGATCCTGAGCGCCTCGGAGGCCGGCGACGAGACGGCCTCGTCGACGGTCGAAACGGCCCAGTCGACCGGCCGGCCGCGAGCCTCGGCGATGGCGGTGATATTCGCGATCGCATCCCGGCGGACCTTCTCGCCGAGGTCACCCTCGATGTCCCCACCCTCGCCGGTCACGGGCGTCGCCGCGCCGATGTTCGTGCCCGGCGCCATGTAGGCGAGGTTCGCGGCGAGGGTGATGAACGTGCCGGCGCTCGCCGCCCGGCCGCCGGCCGGGCTGACCCAGACGATGACCGGCACCTCGGCCTCGAGGAACGACGACACGATCTGCTGGGTCGCATCGAGGCTCCCACCAGGCGTGTTGAGGCGGACCACGACGGCGCTCGCCGAGTCGCGCTCGCCGATCGCGACGCCCTCGGCGAGGTAGCCGGCCATGACGCTGTCAACGACCCCGGTGGCCGTCAGGAGCACCACCTTGCTCGCCTGGCCGTGGACCGCGGGGGCGAGCGCGAGCCAGCCCGTGGCCAGTGCTGCCAGGACCAGTCGGAGGGGTGCGGAGGCGTAGCGGCGAGAGCGAGGCATCGGCGTGTGGCGCCAGTATCCCACCCCGGCGCCGGCAACCCGCATGGGCCGTCGGTCAGGAAGCGAGGGTGCCCTCGAGATGGTCGAACACGAGGGCGCTCCAGGTTTCCATCTGATCGCGGACGGCAGCGACCTCGTCGGGTCGCGCGAACGCCCCGGACAGCTTGGCCGTCTCGCGGATCGCGACGGCGCGGCCGCCGGCGTCGGCCACGTAGACCGCGCCGACGTGGACGCTGCCCACCTCGGTCGAATCGTCGTTCAGCAGCCCCACGAGCCGGAACTCCGGCTCGAAGTCGGCCGCGATCTCCTCGGCCCACTCTCGGCGCAGGCCGCCGGCGAGGTCGCCGTCACCGGGGTTGAGGTGGCCGCCAACTCCGATCGACCAGCGGTCGTGGAGTCGGGCATCACCGCCGGCGCGCGTCCGGCGCATGAGGAAGTAGCGCGGCCCGTCGCGGAGCACGAGGTACGGGATCACCTGCTTCCAGGCCCGATCGCGCTCCATCTCGCCACGCGGCCGAAACCGGCCCTCCCGCCGGACGAGGGCCTCGAACCCGGCGACCTCTCGTCGCACGCCGAGCCAGCCCGGGTCACCCATCAGGACGGTCCGGGGCACGACGAGGACGAGCTCGGCCTCGTCAGCCATCCGGGAGCGCGTCGAGCCTGGCCCGGGCGGCCGCGAGACGACGGCGCAGAACGCCCACATCGCCGCGGCCACCCTCGCCCTCGAGGGCGGCGAGCCACTCGTCGATGGCGGCTCGGTAGGCCCGCAACCACGTCGCGATCGGCTCGCGGTTCGTCGCCAGGATCCCGGCCCCCATCGTCGCGTCGCCCCGCGCGAGCCGCGTCATGCCGGTCCAGCCGGTCGCCGCGAGGTCCCGCGCGGCGGCCCACCCGGTGCTGCCGGCGACCGCCTCGACGAGGGCGGCCGACGCTACGAGGGGCAGGTGGCTGATCGCCGCGACGGTGGCGTCGTGCTCGGCGGCGGCCATCGTCACTGCCCGCGCTCCCACGGTCTCGACCAACCAGCGGACCCGCACGAGGTCGCGATCGCGGGCCAGGGTACCCCCGACCACGACCCACGGGCGGCCGTCGAACAGGCCGGCGTCGGAAGCCTCGAAGCCCGTGGCCTCGCGGCCGGCCATCGGGTGCCCGCCGACGAACGGCAGCCCGGCGCGATCCGCCGCCGCGAGGATCATCGCCTTCGTGCTCGCCACGTCGGTCAAGGTCGCCCCGCGCGCCGCGACCGCGCCCAGCGTTTCGACCTCCGTCTCGAGGAGCGCGACGATCGCGTCCGGCGGCCCGGCCAGCACGACCAGGTCGGCATCCGAGACGGCAGCGCCGAGCGTCCGTGCCGCGCGCTCGATCACCCCGGCTGTCACGGCCGCCGCCGGCCCACGTCCGTCGGGTGACCAGCCGGAGAGCGCCACTTCGGGCGCCCGGGCTCGCAGCGTTCGGGCGAGCGAGCCGCCGATCAGCCCGAGCCCCACGAACGCGATCCGCCGAGGCATCACGGCCGCGGCGACGTCGGCGTCGCCTGGGCGGCGTCGATGGCCGGCGAGGTACGCGCCGCATCGCGGGCAGCGGACCGGCGCCGCCGACTGACCAGGGCTCGGCGCCTCGACGATGCGACCGCAGGTTCGACAGACGAGGCTGGGCATCGACCGGGCCGGGCTCCGTGAGCGGGAGCCCGATGCTATCAGCCGCCCAGGCGGGCTTCGTGCACGGCCTCGTACCACGCCGGGCCCCCTCCGAGGTGGCTCCGGTAAAGGACGACCCGGTCCGCGGTGAAGCGGACGTCGAGCCCGGCCGCGGAAGCCACGAGCGCGCGGGCCAGCGCTCCGGCGCCGCGGACGCCGTCCGTCCGGGCGATGGTCAGGTGTGGTGAGTACGGCTTTTCGGGACCACCCCGTGGCCCCGTGGCGGCCTCCGGGAGGAGCGGGGCGATCCGTGGATCGGACGACAGCGCCGCCGCGAGCTCGGCCAGGTCCTCGACGCCGCCGGGCACGCCGATCCACAGCGTCCGGGGCCGCGCCAGGCCCGGGAAGGCCCCGCCGCCGCCGAGCCGGACCGAGATCGGCCGCCGGCGCCCGGCGATCTCGTCGGTCGCCTCGACGAGGGCCGAGATGGCCTCCGGCGGCGTGGGGCCCAGGAAGCGGAGCGTCAGATGGAGGCCCTCGAAGCGGACCCACCGCGCGCGGATGCCGTCGGACGACGTTCGGACGCGCTCGGCGACCTCGGCCACGGCGTCACGGGCCTCGGGCGGGAGCGGGATCGCGAAGAACAGCCGCGGCCGATCTGGATCCTCTTCGGGGCGAGCGCGCGACCACCGCCCCGCGGGCCGCGGGTCCGGGCGCTGGCTCACCCCGCGGTCGCCGGCTCGGTGATCGGCGTCGCCGCCTCGGCCCCCTCGCGCTGCCAGGCCGCTCGATCGGTGCGCAGGATCTCGAGCGCCCGGGCCCGGTCTCGCCAGCCGAGGACGTCGACCGTCTTGTCCTCGAGCAGCTTGTAGGTCTCGAAGAAGTGCTCGATCTCGACCAGGCGGTGCGGCCGGACCTGGTCGAGCCGGTCGATGTGCGCCTGGTGCGGGTCGTCCCGCGCGACGCACAGGATCTTGTAGTCGGCGCCCTTCTCGTCGCGCATCTCCAGGACGCCGATCGGACGGGCCCAGACGTGGCAACCGGTGAACGTCGGCTCGTCGATCACGAGCAGGGCGTCGGTGTGGTCGCCGTCGTCGGCCCGGGTGCCCTCGATGAAGCCATAGTCGAAGTTGTAGTAGACGGCCGACGACAGCACGCGGTCGAGCCGGAACACGCCGGCGCGCTCGTCGAACTCATACTTGTTGCGGCTCCCACCGGGGATCTCGACGACGATCTCGACCAGTTCGGGGAACCCGGAGCCATCCGTCATGGCGCTACGGTATCGCGCGGGGCCGGCGATGCGGTCGCGGGCCGGACCGCACGCGCCGGAATGCGCCTACTCGGTGTAGAGGCGCTCCTCGATCAGCTTCTCCTGCACCGGTCGCCCATCCGGGTCGAAGCAGCTGAAGGCGAACTGCTTCTGGTACTCGAGGTCGAGGTTGTCCTGGCCATTGCGGTTCTTCTCGACCGAGACGACCACCCAGTCACGGAACCGCTGCGCCTGGTACGGATTGAACTCGATGTTGACCTTCGCGACGATGTTGTACTTCTCGTTGAGGATCAGGATGACGTCGGCCTCGTAGTTGATCGCCGACGAGCCGCGGAGGTGGTGGTTTCGGAGGCGCGAGGCCTTCAGGCCCTCCTTATCGGCCGCGACGATCGCGATGACCGGGACGTGCTCGGTCAGGGCGATGTCCTTCAGGCCGTTGACGACGAACGTCACCTTCTCCGCCTCGGTCGTCGGCTCGGGGATCTGCGGCACCTTCTGGAGGTAGTCGACGACGACCACGAGGCGGCGCTCTCCCGACTGCTCGCGGTGCAGCCGGACGAGCTCGCGGATGTTCTCGATCGTGCTCGCGGTAGCGGAGCCGCGCATCAGGAACAGGTTCCCGCCGTAGCGGGCGATTCGCTCGAAGGCCGGGCGAAGGCGCGGGCTCGCGGCAAGGTCGGGCGCGCCGCCGGAGGCCTGCGACCAGGCACGGATGACCTCGGCCCGGACATCCTGGATCTTGATCGCGCCGGTCGACGGCTTGGTGTTCGGGAGGTGCGGCAGGGCGGATTCCATCGCGACCAGCCGGTTCAGGAGGTCGGATTCGTCGTGCTCGAAGCAGATGTAGAGCACGTAGGCCTGCCCGGCCGCGGCGATGTTGCGGACCATCTGAAGGGCCATCGTCGTCTTGCCGGTGCCCTGCGCACCACCGATCAGCATGAGATCGCCCGGCCGCAGGCCGCCGCCAAGCATCTTGTCCATCGGGACGAGGCCGAGCGGCACCGGCTCGTAGTCGCCGATCTCGCCGGCGGCAACCTTGCTGCGGACCTCCATCAACACGTCGAGCGTCGAGCGCGGCGCGAGCCGGCCGTGCTCGGTTTCGAGGATCCACTCGCCGTTCGAGCCCGCCATCGCCGAGCCGTCGGCCACGGCTGTCCGGGCCGTCCTGGCCCCTGCCTTCGCGTCGGTCGTCGCCATCCCCAGTCCCTACCCCCGAACGTCAGATCACGTGGTCATGGTGGCCCCGGTCGGAGCCATCGAAGCGAGATCGTCCCATAGTCGGCAGATCGTGCGAAGCCCCCGTTCGTAATTGTCCAGCACCATGAATTCGTTGGGGGCATGGGCATTGTCATCGGCGTTCGTGAACCCGAGCATCACGATCGGCAGGCCCAGGGTCCCGACGAACATCGATGCGACGCCGATCGTCCCGCCCGACCGCACCAGCAGCGGCTCCTGGCCGAAGCCGTCGCGAAGCGCTCGGAGGGCCGCCTGGGCGACGGGGTGCGACGTGTCGGTCCGGACCGGTAGCGCGCCGCCGAGGCTCCGGACCTCCACGCGGACGCCGGCCGGGGCGATCGCGAGGACGTGGTCCCGGAGCCGCCCGAACAGGACGTCGGGGTCCTGGTTCGGGACGAGCCGGCAGCTGACCTTGGCGTGGGCGCTGGCCGGGATGATCGTCTTCTGGCCGTCGCCCTGGAAGCCACCCCACAGGCCGTTCACGTCGAGCGTCGGCCGGATGGCCGTGCACTCGAGGGCGCTCCAGCCGGCCTCGGGAGCGAGCGCCGGCACGCCGAGCTGGGCCCGGTACGCCTCCTCGTCGAACGGCAGGCAGCTGATCTCGAAGCGCTCCTGGGGCGTGGGCGGCTGGACCTCGTCGTAGAACCCCGGGACCGTGATCCGCCCGTCGCGGTCCTTCAGCTCCGAGATGATCCGGGCCAGGGCGTTGGCGGGATTCTCGACGGCTCCTCCGTAGCCTCCGGAGTGGAGGTCGACCGGCGAGCCGTACACGTCGATCTGCGTGTAGAGGTTGCCCCGCAGGGCGACCGTCAGCGCCGGCAGGTTGCCCTCGAAGAAGCCGGTGTCGCTGATGACCACCGCGTCCGCGGCAAGCCGGTCGCGATTGTCGCGAAGCCAGGCCGCGAGGTTGACGGACGTGAGCTCTTCCTCGCCCTCGAACAGGACCCGGAGGTTCAACGGCAGCCGGCCCCGCGTCGCAAGCAGCGCCTCGGCGGCCTTGAGGTGGAGGTGGAGCTGGCCCTTGTCGTCCGCCGCGCCGCGACCCACGACGCGTCCGTCGCGGATGAACGGGTCGAACGGCGCCGTCTCCCAGGCGTCGAGCGGGTCCACCGGCTGCACGTCGTAGTGGCAGTAGACGAGGACCGTCGGGGCCGCGGGAGCGTGGAGCCAGTCGGCGTAGACGACCGGATGGCCCGCGGTCTCGCTGATCTCGGCGTGCTCGAAGCCGATTCGCGCCAGTTCGTCACGGATCCACGTCGCCGCGCGCCGCATGTCGGGGGCGTGCGCCGGGAGCGACGAGACCGACGGGATTCGAAGGAGCTCGAGGTACGAGGCGTGGCGCGCCTCCTCGGTCACGTCCAGGTAGGCCTCGAGCTCCGGGTCGAGGGGCGGCGAGGCGGCGCTGGGCGACGCGGCCGCGGCACGCTCCTCGGCCGTGGCGATGGCGTCATCGGGCATGCCGGGCATGGTACCCCGGCGGTCTCGCCACCCCACTCGACGGGACGAGAATCCGCGAGCCAGGTCCGGTGGACCTGGCTCGATCATGGGTCTGCGGGCGGGGCGGCCTTGCCGCCGCCGGTTACGCCGGGTGGGGCGCCGGTGACGACTTCGGCTTGCCCTCGGGCTTGCGCTCGCTGGCCGGCTCGGCCGGCTCGTCGGGCGCCCGGTGGCGCCGGGTCGACAGGCCGTGGATGTCCTCCTTCGGCGGGAGATCGCTGAACAGCGACTCGAACGCCTCGCTGTCGACGGTCTCCTCGGCGATCAGCTTCTGGGCAAGGGTATCGAGCCGGTCGCGATGGGTCTCGAGGACCTGGCGCGCCCGCTCGTAGGCCCGATCGATGATCGCCCGGACCTCCTCGTCGATCTGCTTGGCAATCTCGTCCGAATAGTTTCGCTGTTCGCCGATCTCGCGGCCGAGGAAGACCAGCTCGTCGCGCTTGCCGAAGGCCAGCGGGCCGAGTCGATCGCTCATGCCGAACTCGGTGACCATGCGTCGGGCGAGGTCGGTCGCCTTCTCGATGTCGTTCGACGAGCCGGTCGTCGTGTCGCCGAAGACCAGACGCTCGGAGACGTTGCCGCCGAGCAGGCCGGCGATCTTGTCCTCGAACTCCGTCTTCGACTGGAGGTAGCGGTCCTCGGTCGGCAGGGCCATCGTGTAGCCGAGCGCCATGCCGCGACTGATGATCGTGACCTTGGCGACGGGGTCGCACTTCGGCAGCACCCGCTGCACGACGGCGTGACCGCCCTCGTGGTAGGCGATGATCAGCTTCTCGGCGTCGGAGATGATCCGGCTCTTGCGCTCCGGTCCGGCAACGATCCGCTCGAGCGCCTCCTGGAAATCGGCCATCGTGATCGTCTTGCGATTCCGTCGGGCGGCGAGGATCGCGCCCTCGTTGACGAGGTTCGCGAGGTCGGCGCCGGAGAAGCCCGGCGACTGGCGGGCAATCTCCTCGACGGAGATCGCCTTGTCGAGCGGCTTGCCCTTGGTGTGGACCTTCAGGATCGCGACACGGCCCCGCATGTCCGGCCGGTCCAGGATGACCTGGCGATCGAAGCGGCCCGGACGAAGGAGCGCCGGGTCGAGGACGTCCGGTCGGTTCGTGGCGGCGACGACGATGACGTTGGTGTTCGTGTCGAAGCCGTCCATCTCGACGAGGATCTGGTTGAGCGTCTGCTCGCGCTCGTCATGGCTGCCACCGAGGCCCGCGCCCCGCTGGCGGCCGACGGCGTCGATCTCGTCGACGAAGACGATGCACGGCGAGTTCCGCTTGGCCTGGTCGAACAGGTCGCGGACCCGGCTCGCGCCGACGCCGACGAACATCTCGACGAACTCGGAGCCGGAGATGCTGAAGAACGGCACGCCGGCCTCGCCCGCGACCGCCCGCGCGAGCAGCGTCTTGCCGGTGCCGGGCGGGCCGACGAGCAGCACGCCCCGTGGGATCCGGGCGCCGAGCGTGTTGAACTTCTCGGGGAACTTCAGGAACTCGACGACTTCCTGGAGCTCGGTCTTGGCCTCGTCGACGCCGGCCACGTCGGCGAAGGTCACGACCTGCTTGTTGCCGAGGAACATCCGGGCGCGGCTCTTGCCGAACGACAGCGCCTGGTTGTTGGTGCCCTGGGCCTGCCGCATCATGAAGAAGATGAAGCCGCCGATGATCAAGAGCGGCAGCAGGCCCGTGACGACGAGACCGATCCACGAGTTGTCGGCCGTCTTCTCGACGAGGTAGTTCTCGCGGGGGAAGGCGATCCCACCCGCCTCGGCCGCGGCCTGGATGTCCTTGAGGTAGTCGGCGTTGACGCCCGGCACGCCGGGCGCGATGACGGTGTAGGTCGTCTTGCCGTCCTTGCCGGTGACGGTCAGGGTCGTGTCCTGCTGAACGACCCGGGTGACCTCGCCGCGCGAGACGCGGTTCAGGAAATCACCCCAGCCAACCGGCTCCGGTCCGCTCGACCCGGCGAACCACGTGTACAGCAGGGCCGAGACGCCCATCACGAGGACGAGCATCAACAGGCCATTGCGCATGAACCTGGGATTCAAGGAACGAAGCCTCCGCGAACGAGACGGGCCGCCGACCGGGCGTTCCCGGCCGATCGAGTATAGCGATGGACTGGTCAAACCCCATGAGAAGCCCGGCCCCTCGCCGCGCTCCAAGGGTCCTGTCCAGATGGTGACGAACGGCCTCACACGCGATGTGCGAGAAGGGCCCCCGCCGCGTCACGGACGCGTTGAAACGCGCCCGGTTCCGAGGGGAGTTGGTAGCTGGGACAGGATTCGAACCTGTGACCTAGCGATTATGAGCCGCTTGCTCTACCACTGAGCTACCCAGCCACGGCGCGCGATTCTACTCGACCTCGCGCAGGACGCCCGTCCCGACGTCGTACACGAGCCCGTGGATCGGGACCTCGAGGAGCGCCGGGTGACCACGCAGCGCGCGGACCTGGTCGCGGACCATCGCGTCGAGATCATCGAACACGCCGAACCGGAGCTCCGGCTCGTGGCGGGTGGATTCCGCCACCCGCCGGCGGAGGTCGTCCTCCGACGCGCCGTGGAGGCCGCAACCGGTGTGGCCGATGACCACGATCTCGCGCGTCCCGAGCAGCTGCTGGCTGACGACGAGCGACCGGATCGCGTCGCGGCTCGCAAGGCCACCGGCGTTGCGAATGATGTGGGCGTCGCCGACTCGCAGCCCCAGGGCGTCCTCGACGTCGATCCGGGCGTCCATGCACGTCAAGATCGCGATCCCGGTCAGGGGCGCGGCGGTCAGCGCCGACCGGTCGAACGCCTCGGCATACCGCGCGTTCTCGTCGAGGATGCGGCGGAATTCGCCAGCCACCGTACCCGGCGGCTCCCCGTCAGGCGCTCGCCGAGGTGCCCGCACCGCCGCCCCGGTAGCGATCGATGATCTCGCCGATCGTCAGCTGGCCGTAGTCGCGCTCCAGGCGGTCGCGTGCGATCCGCCACATCGTCCGGAGCGGCCGCGGGCCGGACCGGTCGAGGTCGGACAGCCGCATGCCCCCGAAGCGCTGGATGCCCGGGATCCGCATCAGGTCGTCGGCGAGAGCTCCGGCCGCCTGGTCGAGCGTCGAGTCCCGCCCGAGCTCGGTCAGGCGCGGCCGGGCGCCGCCGGTCCTTCCGGGCGGGGTGCCGCCGGACGGCTCGGTCGTCGCACGATCCACGGACTCCTGGGCGCGGCGTGTCGAGCGCTCGAGGGCCGCGACCGCGGTTCGGAACGAGGTACCCGGGTCGGGCACCGGCGGGAGCGGGGCCGCTGGCGCCGAGGCTGCTGGGTCCGGGGCCGCCGGAGCGGGGGTCGGCGCACCTGTCGGAGCCTCGGCGCGGGTCGCGGGCGTGGTGGCCGATTCGCCGGGCGCGGTCGCCCGCGGCGCCTTCCGTGCCGGCGATGAGGGCTCGCCGCCCCGGCCCTGCCCGCCGCCGCCCCGGCCACCACCGCCACCGCCACCCGGCTGGGGCGCCTCGTCGCCGCCGTAGCGGGCGCTCATCGAGCGGGCGATCAGGCCCGGCACGTCGATCCCGGTCAGGCCCTTCACCGACGCGCTGGCCTCGGCGACGGTCCGCGTCGTGTTCTTCACGAGCTCGGACGCACCGTCGTTCGAGAGGACCGTCAAGTGGTCGATCTGGCCCATCGGCTCCGCCGCAGCGCGAACGATCTCGGGCAGCATCGACAGGACCGTCTGGATGACGGCCGCCTCGTTGAACTGGCGGTAGGCCTCGGCGCGAAGGGCCAGGGCCTTGGCCTCGGCCTCGCCCTTGGTGAAGGTGATGCCGGCTTCGGCGTTGCCCTCGAGCGTCGTCTGTTTCGCCGTCGCCTCGGCGTTGACCTCGGTCACCCGGGCCTGCGCCTCGCCCTTCATGACCTGGATGTTCGCCTCGGCCTGGCCGGCCAGCCGGACTCGCTCGGCCTCGGCCTGGGCGGACGCGATGCGGGCCAGCTTCTCGCCCTCGGCGCGCTTGACCTGTGCCTCCGCGTCGGCCTCCGCCGGCCGGATCGTCGCGGCGATGAGCTCCTTCTGCTTGCGATCCGCCTCGAGCTGGGCCAGCTCGGTCTGCCGCCGCACGACCTCCTGGGTCGCCTCGGCCTGGGCCAGCGGCCCGGCCTGGGAGGCCTTCGCCTGGGCCGATTCGGTCTGCGCCTCGACATCGGCCGCGCGCAGGGCGACGTCGCGCTGAGCGTTGAGCTTGACCTGCTGGGCTTCGGCCTCCCGGACCGCGGCCTCCTGGTCCGCCTGGGCCTTGGCCATGCGCGCGTCCCGTTCGCGGCGGGCCGTCTCCTGCTGGCCGAAGAGGTCCAAGTAGCCGACCTCGTCGCGGATCGCCTGGATCGAGACGTTGTCGATCGTCAGGCCCGACGTCGCGAGGTCACCGCGGGCGGCGCTCTGGACCTCCTGCTGGAACTTCGCACGGTCGTAGTTGAGCTCCTCGACGGTCAGCGTCCCGACGATCGAGCGGAGCGAGCCCTCGAGGACGTTCTTGACGATCGAGTCGATCTGGTCCTCGCGCTCCAGGAACCGCTCGGCGGCAGCCCGGATGGACTCCTCGTCGCCACCGATCTTGAGCGTCGCGACGCCCTGCACGGCGACCTTGATGCCCTGCTTGGTGACCGCGTCCGAGAGGCCGACCGCGACCTGGCGGGCGGACAGGTGGAGGCGCCCGACCTTGTTGATGAGCGGCAGGACGATGACGCCCTGGCCGCGCACGACCTTGAGCCCGACCTGGCCCTCGGGGCCGCGCTCGCGGCGGCCGCTGACGATCAGCGCCTCGTTCGCCCCGGCGACCTTGTAGCGGGTGCCCATGTAGGCCACGACGAGGACCAGGACGACGACGATCAGCAGGACCGGGATCACCCCGCTGCCGACGAACTGGAAGATGTCAGGCATGGGTCTCGTCTCCCTTCGGCGCTTCCGGGGTGGCGGGCGGCTGGCTCGCGGCGGTCGGGGCAAGTCGGGAGACGACCACGCCCATCCCGGCGACGCCGACGACTCGCACCGGCGTCCCGGCCGGGAGGTCCTCGGTGGCCGTCGCCGACAGCTCCTGGGTCTGGCCTTCGGCACGGATGTAGACGGTCCCGAGCCGTCCGGCCGGGATGGCGACGCTGACCGAGCCCTCGTGGCCCACGAGGTCGGCGATCGTGAAGGGCCGCGCACCCTCCGCCCGCCGAAGGGCGGTGAAGATGCCGAACGCGACCCCGAAGCCGACGACGCCGAAGCCGACGCCGACGAGCGCTGCCGGTCCGCCGTGTAGGCCGAGGACCTGCGTCGCGAAGATCCCCCCGACGCCGAACATCGCGATGAACGCCAGGAGCGGTGGCATGAGGGATACGCCGCCGATCGAGAAGTCAAGGTGCAGGGCGTCGAGGACCCCACCGAGGATGTCGTCGAGCAGGACCGTTACCAGCAGGAGCCCGCCACCGACGAGGGCCGCCAGCACGAAGACGAGGTCCTCGATCGGGATCGTGATCGTCGGCAACGCTGTCCCCTCCCGGCCCGGAGCCGCCGTGTCCTCCAACCCGACGCGTCGCGGGACCCCTGGTCACGTGCGTCGGCGGCGGGAGCCGAGCATACGACGGCCGGTTGCGGGTGCGAAGACCGATTCGGTACGCCGTAGCGCCGTCAGTCGGGGCCGAACAGGACCTCGAGCCAGGCCTCGAGCGGGCCGTGCCGATGGGCGGCCGCGCCGAGACGCGCGGCGGCCGAGCCGGGTGCGTCGGGCGGTAGCGTGGGCGCATCGCCGGCGAGGGCGAAGGCGATCTCGCCCCGGCCGCCGAGGCCGACGCCTCGGCCCTGGAGCAGGATGTAGGTTCGATCCTGGACGCGGGTCAGGTCCTCCTCGAGCCGCGCGATCTCGGCCTTGAGGGCGGCGTTTCCAGCCCGCAGCTGCTCCGCGCGCGACGATGCCGCACTCGCCTCGCCGACCTGCCGGACGAACGACATCACCAGCCAGGCCGCGAGCAGGACCCCGGCGGCCGTGAAGACCCGCCGGCGTGACAGCGATGGCATCGGCAGCGCGGCCGGGTCAAAGGTCGGGGCGGTCTCGACGGCGGCGGTCGGCGGCGGGGTCGTCGGTCGGGGCAGCGCCGGGGGCCGCGCGCCCTCGGCTCGTCCCTCACCGGTCGAGGGGCTCGCGTCGCCCCGCTCCCTGAGGAATGCCGGGATCGCGATCGGATCGCGGCGTGGGTCGCGATGGGAGGCGGGCATCCGGTCGAGCGTAGCTACGGCTGGATGGCCCTGTCAACCGCGCCCGGACGCCCATGGGTGCCGTGACAGTCAAGGTGGCACACCGCACAGACATCGTGTGGCTACACTGCCGAAATCGAACACGTGTTCCATATCGGAGAGAGGCCATGCGGACCTACGCGCCGGCGAGCACCGAGGCCGTCCTGGAGCGGCTGCTCGAGGAGCCGTCACTCGCGTCGGGCGTCGTCCACCACGCCCGGCTGGCGGCTCGGACGGCTCGCACGGCGCCGTTTCCCGAGTGGCTGGATCCGCGGATCGTGCGAGGACTCGAAGCCCGCGGGATCCAGTCCCTCTTCAGCCACCAGGCCGAGGCCGTGGCCGCGGTCCACGAGGGCCAGGACGTCGTCGTCGTCACGCCGACCGCGTCCGGCAAGACCCTGTGCTACGCGCTACCCGTCCTCCAGGCGCTGGCCGAGGACCCATCCGCCCGGGCGCTGTTCCTGTTCCCGACCAAGGCCCTCGGCCAGGACCAGGTGGCCGAGTTCAGCGGGCTGGCCCGGGCGAGCGAGCTGCAGATCGCCGCGGCGACGTACGACGGCGACACGCCGGCCCCGATCCGCTCGGCCATCCGAACGGCCGGACAGGTCGTCGTCACGAACCCGGACATGCTCCACTCGGCGATCCTGCCGCATCACACGAAGTGGTTCCAGCTCTTCGAGCAGGTCCGGGTCATCGTTATCGACGAGCTCCACACCTATCGGGGGGTGTTCGGGAGCCATGTCGCGAACGTCCTGCGGCGCCTCCTCCGGCTATGCGCCCACTACGGCTCGAACCCGGTGATCGTGTGCTGCTCGGCCACGATCGGGAACCCGGCCGAGCTCGCCGTCCAGCTGACGGGCCGCCGGCCTCGGCTCGTCGATCGCAACGGGGCGCCCGCCGGCGAGCGGCACGTGCTGCTCGTCGACCCGCCGCTGCTCGACCAGGCGAGCGGCGCGCGCCTCTCGGCCCTGACCCACGTCCAGCGCTGGGCGCTGCCGTTCCTGCGTGCCGGGCGCCAGACGATCGTCTTCGGACGCGCCCGCGTCGCGGTGGAGATCATCCTGACCGGCCTGCGGGAGGCGCTTCGCGAGCACCTCGGGCCGCGGTCGCGGATCCGCGGCTATCGCGGCGGCTACCTGCCGACGGAGCGACGGGCGATCGAGCACGGGCTGCGGGACGGCGAGATCCTCGGCGTCGTGTCGACGAACGCGCTCGAGCTCGGAGTCGACATCGGCGCGCTCGACGTCTCGATCCTCGCCGGCTACCCGGGCTCGATCGCGGCGACGTGGCAGCAGCTCGGCCGGGCCGGCCGACGACAGGACACGAGCGTCGGGGTCCTCGTCGCGTCGGGCTCGCCGCTGGACCAGTACGTCATCCACCACCCCGAGTTCCTGCTCGAGGGCTCGCCCGAGGAGGCCCGCTGCGACCCGGACAACCTCCACGTGCTGCTCGCCCACCTCCGCTGCGCGACCTTCGAGATGCCGTTCGAGCCCGGCGAGGTCTTCGGACCCGGGGCGGTCGACGACCTCCTCGCGTTCATCGCCGAGTCCGGCCACATCCGGCAAGCCGGCGATGGACGCTGGTACTGGAGCTCGGAGAACTTCCCGGCGTCCGAGGTGAGCCTCCGGAGCGCAGCCCCCGAGAACGTCGTCATCATCGACACCACGCCCGACCGACCGCGGGTCATCGGCGAGGTCGACCTGTTCGCCGCCCAGGTCCTCGTCCACACCCAGGCGATCTACCTGCACGAGTCGACCCAGTACCACGTCGACTGGCTCGACTGGGGAGAGCGGAAGGCGTACGTCCGACGCGTCGACGTCGACTACTACACCTACGCCAACCGGGCGGTGACCCTCAAGCCGCTCGACGTCTTCGGCTCCGCCGAGAGCATCGGGGGTCGCCGGGTCCACGGCGAGGTCATGGTCGCCAGCCTCGTGACCCTGTTCAAGAAGCTGAAGTTCGGGACGGACGAGAACGTCG
>JBQGDI010000064.1:0-24774 GCA_052038965.1 Candidatus Limnocylindrales bacterium
CGCCGCGCAGAGCGCGGCGTTGCCCCCGCCGACCACGACGACGCTTGGCCCGTTCGCGCGCGGAGCCACTGGCCTTCCTTCCTCCCGTCGGACCTGGGACCGAGTGGTATACGACTGTATACCACCGAGTTCCATCCGTCAGGCAGGCCGAGCGCCAGCGGTGGCCGGCTCGACGACCTCGCGAACGAGCCGGTCGGGGAGGCCGGGCGCGAGCGCGAACCGGGGGTTCAGGACGATGTGCCGCGCGCCGGCCCGGAGGTACTCGATCGCCGCGTCACGCCCAACCGCCAGGTCTGGCGCGAGGTGGATCTGGACCGAGCGGGTGATGGAGCCGGGGTCGCGGCCGACGGCCCGGCAGTGCTCGTCGAGGACGGCGTTGAGCCGGACGAACTCATCGACTGACTTGCCATTGAAGTTCCAGCGGTTGGCGTGACGGGCGACGACCCGCAGCGTCAGGCGCTCGCCGGTCCCCCCGATCGTGATCGGCGGCCCGCCGGGCTGCAGTGGCTTGGGCTCGCAAACCGCGTCCTCGAGCGTGTAGTAGCGGCCGCTGAACGATGCCCGGGCCTCGGTCCACAGGAGGCGGACGATGCTGCACGCCTCGCCCAGGGCGCGGATCCGATCAGCCGTCGTCGGGAGCGGGATGCCGTACATCCGGTGCTCGCCCTCGTGCCAGCCCGCACCCAGGCCGAACTCGAGGCGGCCATCGGACACGAGGTCAAGGGTCGCGGCCATCTTCGCGACGACCGCTGGGTGGCGATAGGTGTTGCCGGCGACCATGATCCCGAGGCGCGCCCGCCGGGTCTGGACCGCGAGCGCCGTGAGCAGCGTCCAGGCCTCGGGACACGGGTCGGACGGCTCCAGCCGCAACGGCACGAAATGGTCGAACAGCCACAGGTCGTCGAGCGCCTCGATCTCGTCGGCCTCCCGCCAGATCCGCACCAGCTCGCGATAGCTCGCGCGCGGCTGCTCCGTCTTGAACCCGAACTTGAGGGCGTTCATGGGAGCGCGGCGATGAAGCGCTCGCGGGTCAGCGGCAGGTCCCGCATGCGAACCCCGGTGGCCGCGAAGACCGCGTTGCCGATGGCCGCGGCCGTGGGGCCCGCCACCGCCTCGCCGACGCCGCACGGCGGCTCATCGCGCCGGTCGATCAGCTCGACGGCCAGCTCGGGCGCCTCGGAGAAGGGCAGGATGGGATAGGTCGTCCAGTCGACCGTCGTGACGCCTGTTGCGGTGAAGCGGACCTCCTCCTTGAGCGTCCAGCTCGCGGCCTGGATGATCCCGCCCTCGAGCTGGTTCAGCAGGCCGTCGGGATTCACGACCAGCCCCGCGTCGCAGGTCGCCCAGATCCGGGGCACCCGGATCTCCTGGCCGATCTCGACCTCGGCGACGACCGCGACGTAGGCGCCGGCGTTCTTGTACCGCGCGAAGCCGAGGCCCAGGCCCCGGTCGTCGCCAAGGCGCCCGGCGGCTCGCCAGCCCGCGCTGGCGGCCGCCCGGGTCAGGACCTCCCGCCCGCGCGCATCGGCCAGGTAGCGGAGGCGGTGGTCCAGCGGATCGATGCCGATTCGGACGGCGATCTCGTCGATGAAGGACTCGATGGCAAAAACGTTGGCGTGGGCTCCGAGCGAGCGCAGGGCGGAGACTCGGAGCGGCGCTCGCGCGACATAGTGGTTCACCACGCGGCGGGTCGGGAAGGTGTAGATCGGATCCGCGTTCCTGCCACTGCCGGCGGATCGGGAGCCGGGCGGACCGGGAACCGATGCGCCGAGCGGGTTGGCCAGGTATCGGGCGGCCAGGAGATTCGTGATCCCCGGGTCGTCCCCGTCGGCTCGCCTCGCGGCTGCGTCGGTCGCGCCGGCTGGCCCCGGGCGGTCGCGGTGGCCGTTGCCCCACACATCGTGGCTCCAGCGGAGGATCGAACCGTCCCCGGCCAGTGATGCCCCGAGGCGGATGAACATCGCCGTCCCGAACGGCTCCCAGGCGAACTCGTCCTCGCGCATCCATTGGACGCGGACCGGCGTCCCGGGAACGACGCGGGCCAGCAGGGCGGCGTCGAGGGCCGCGTCGTCGGCGCCGTTCGCGCCGTAGCAGCCCGCACCTTCGCGGTGCTGGACCTCGACCGCCTCGTCCGGCATGCCGAGGACCTTGGCCAGCTCCTGGCGGAGGTGGAAGATCCCCTGGCTGTGGGTCCAGACGCGATATCGACCGGCCTCCAGCAGGGCGACCGCGCACGACGGCCCGAGCGAGGCGTGGGCAATGTACGGCCGGCTGTACTCCGCTGTCAGGGCATCGGTGACCTGGCCCGCCTGCAGTTCAGGGCCTCCGTCCGCGACGACGACGTCGAGGGTCGGCTCGTCGAGCAGGAACCGGGGCGAGGTGGGCAGGGCGGGCCCGGGTGCCCAGGTCGTCAGTCGCCGCAATCGCCGCGACGCCCGGATCGCCTCCTCCTCGCGACCGGCCAGCACGGCCACGAAGCTCCCGTCACGCACGACCGCACGCACGCCGGGCATCGCCTCGACCTCGGACGGATCGAGCTCGAGCAGGGTGGCTCCGGGTCCCGGCGGCCGGCAGACGCGCGCGTGGAGCATCCCGGGCAGATCGAGGTCCTGGACGAACATCGGGCGCCCGAAGACCTTGCCCGGCAGGTCGACCCGCGGCGTGCTCGCGCCAATCGCACCGCCGTCGCCGACGGGCCGGGGCGTCGTGCGCCCGCTGATCCGGCGCGTCACCAGGTCATCGCTGGCGAGGTCGCCGATCGGCACCAGCCGTCCGTGGGGCAGGATGACGAAGCCGTCCGCGAAGCCGAGATCAGCAGCCGCCACCTCGAACCTGGCAGATGCCGCCTCGAGCAGCCCTCGTCGGAGCTCGGCCGCGGCCAGCCGGAGGCCCTCGTTCGCCTCCTCGATCGACCGGCTACCGGATGTCACTCCTTCATCGGGGCTCCGGGTCGTGCTGGCGTCCTCGACGGTCACACGCCCCGGGTCGAGGGCAAGCTCGTGGCTCACGAGCTGTGCCAGCGCCGTCCGGATGCCCTGCCCGAACTCCACCTTGCCGCTCCGGGCGGTCACGCGACCGTCCGGCAGCAGCGACAGCCACTGCCCGACCGTCGGGTACGCCTCGAGGATCGGCGGCAAGTGCCCAGCCGTCACGATGCGGCCACGCCGGAGGCAGCTGCCCGCTCGACCGCCCGGATCATCCGATCGTGTGCGCCACATCGGCACAGGACCGCGTCCAGGGCTTGCCGGATCTGGTCGCGAGTCGGCCGTGGATTCGCGGCCAGCAGGGCCGCACCGTGGAGCAGCACGCCCGGACGGCAGAATCCGCACTGGGCGGCCTGCTCCTCGAGGATGGCGCGCTGGAGCGGGTGGGGGGCCGACGGATCGCCCAGTGCCTCGATCGTCGTGATGTCGTGGCCGGCCGCGGCCCAGACCGGCAGGTCGCAGGACGTCGCTGGGACCCCGTCGACGAGGACCGTGCACGCGCCGCAGACGCCCTCGCCGCAGCCGAACCGGCTGCCCTTGAGCGCGAGGTCATTGCGCAGGACGTAGAGGAGTGGCGCGTCGGCGTCGGCCGCGACCTCGACGGGGCGGCCGTTGACGGTCAGCTGAGGCACGCCGTATACAGTTGCACACGCTGTAGACCCTGCGCAACGCACAGCGCGAGGTCGGTGTCAGGCCTCGGCGGTCCCGTCCAGCTCCATCGTCATCCGGACGTTGAGCGCGTTGTGCATGTGTCGGCGCGCTGCCGCCTCGGCGCCATCGGCGTCCTGGAGCCGAAGCGCCTCGATGATCGCGCGGTGCTCGTCGACCGCCGCCTCGGCGCGACCGGGCTCCGAGAACGTGGTTCGCGTGAAGCGCCGGACGGCCTGGTGGACCTGGTCCACCAGGCGTTGCAGGAGCTGATTCCGGCTGGCCCGGGCGAGGGCCGTGTGGAACTCGACATTGAGCACGGCCATCCGCTGCCAGGCGGCCTCGGCGGCGGCACGGGCCATCTGCTCGTTGATCCGTTCGAGGGCCGCGATGTCGACGGGGGAGTGGACGCTCGCGGCCTGGCGTGCTGCCAGGCCGTCGAGCGCCTCCCGGATGGCATAGACCTCGAGGATCTGCTCGGCGGAGACATCGGCGACGACGAGCCCGCTGCGCCGGTTGCGCGACGCGAGGTTCTCGCTCTCGAGGCGCATCAGGGCCTCACGGACGGGGGTCCGCGACACGGAGAACAGGGCCGCCAGGCGCTCCTCGCCGAGCCGCCAGCCGGGTGCCAGGATCCGTGACAGGATCCCCTCGGAGACGGCGTCATGGATGGCGTCGGCGGTCGAGCCGTTGCCCGCAACCCGGTCGTACAGCCGCTTCAGCGCGAGGTCCGTGTCCATCGTCCCTCCGATCCTCGTCCCGCCCGGCGGGCAGCATTTCGACTGAGTCGCGCGCGACGCCGTTTCCGGGAACGACGGTGCACACTCGTATACTACCCGCGGAGGTGCGGATTGGAGACGGACGAGCGGCTGGCCGCCGCCTGGGACTACGCGCGTGGCTACTACAGGGATCCGCAGGTCGAGCAGGAGTTCGAGCTGCTGGCGCGGTTCCAGCCAGAGGTCTTCGCCAGCTACATGTCGATGCGTCGAGGGCTGTTCCGAACTCCCCCGGACGGTGCCCTCGACAGGAAGACGAAGGAGCTCGTCATCCTCGGCGTCGAGTGCATGGCCCGCAAGACCAATCCGCCACCGACAGGCCATACCCGCAAGGCGATCGAGGCCGGCGCCACGCCAGAGGAGATCGCCGAGGTCGTGGGCCTGTGCATCATGCTCGGCGGGATGATCACGTTCCGCGAGAGTGGCCGCTTCGTGCTCAAGGAAGCCGTGGAGCACGCGGAGCGGCTCCGCCAGGGGGCGACCGGGAGTGGGGATGAACGCTGACCCGGATGGTCGGTTGATCATCGGCGGCGAGCGGCGGGAGTCGGGGGGCCGCCAGACCCTCGTCGATCCGTACCGCTCGAGCCCCATCGCCGAGGTCCACGTCGCCGCAGGCCCCGACATCGACGCGGCGGTGACCCGGGCCCGGGACGGTGCGGTGGCCATGGCCCGGCTGCCGGCCCACGCTCGGGCGGACCTGTTGCGCCGCGCGGTGGATCGCGTCCGTGCTCGGGCCGACGAGATCGCCACGACGACCAGCCGCCAGACGGGCAAGGCCCTCCGCGATACCCGGCGGGAGGTCGACCGCAGCACGTTCACCCTCCGGGCCGCGGCCACCGCCGCGGAGACGCTGGCGGTGACGGCGGAGCCGGCAGATGCCACCCCCGGTGGCGAAGGCCTCCTGGCCCTGGTCCTGCGCGAGCCGCTCGGCGTGATCGGCGCGATCGCTCCGTTCAACGCCCCGTTCAACCTCGCGCTCCACAAGGTCGCGGCGGCGATCGCGGCTGGGAACGCGGTGATCGTCAAGCCCTCGTCGTATGCCCCGCTGTCGGCATTCCAGCTCGCCGAGGTGCTGCTCGAGGCCGGCCTGCCACCAGCCGCCATCAGCGTCCTGCCCGGCTCCGACGTCGGGCCGGCCCTGGTGACTCACGCCGGCGTCGACGCGATCTCGTTCACCGGTGGCGTGGAGGCCGGCCGGCGGATCGCCGCGACGGCCGGGCTCAAGCCGGTGATCCTCGAGCTCGGCGGCAACTCGCCGAACATCGTCCACGGCGATGCTGACCTCGACTGGGCGACCAAGGCCCTCGTCGCCGGGGGATTCTCGAACACTGGCCAGAACTGCAACTCGGTGCAGCGGATCTACGCCCATGCCTCGATCCACGACGCACTCGTCGAGAAGCTCCGGGCGGCGACCGAGGCGCTCCACGTGGGTGATCCGCTCGATCCTGACACCGACGTCGGGACGCTGGTCGACCGGGCCAACGCCGAGCGCGTCGAGGCCCTGGTCCGCGAGTCCGTCGCGGCCGGGGCGACGATCGTGGCCGGGGGTCGCCGCGACGGCGCCCAGGTGTGGCCGACGGTCCTGAGCGGCGTCCGGGCCGAGATGCGGGTCTGCGCCTCCGAGATCTTCGGGCCCGTCGTCGGCGTCCTGCCGTACGAGGACCTTGGCGAGGTCGTGGCCGCCGCCAACGCCACGCCCTATGGCCTCCAGTCGGCGGTCTTCACCCGATCGCTCGACGTCGCGTTCCGGCTCGCCCGCGAGATCGTGGCGGGAGGGGTCATGGTCAACCGATCGTCGAACACCCGCCTCGACCACCTGCCGTTCGGCGGCACCAAGGACAGCGGCCATGGCCGCGAGGGCGGCCGCTTCGGCGTCGAGGAGATGACCCGCCGCAAGCTGATCCTGCTCGACGCCGCGATGGCGACGCAGCCCCACCCATTGGCGCGCGGAAGCTGAGCGCCGACGCGATTCGCTCCATACAACTGTGTACACTCGGCTGGTCGCCAGGGGAAGGAGCGCGCGATGAACGACGTCCGGTGGAAGATCGACGGCTACCAGGAGTGGCTCGATCGGCAGAACCTGCCGGTCCATAGCGGCCTGGCGATCGACCTCATGACCGTCGAGACGAGGCACTGGCCGCGCATCGGCGCGGACGCCGCGTTCGTCCACCTCGATGCACGGGGCGACTACTGCACGCTCCATCTCGTCGACATCCCGCCCGGTGGTGCAACCGAGCGCATCGGTCACCTGTACGAAGAGGTCGTGTATGTCCTCGACGGGCGGGGGAGCACGTCATTCGAGCTCGCGGACGGCCGGCAGCAGACCTTCGAATGGGGCCGCGGGAGCCTGTTCGCGCTGCCGCTGAACGTCCGGTACCGGCACTTCAACGCCAGCGGTGAGCAACGGGCCCGGCTGGCGTGCGTGTCAAGCCTGCCGACGATCATGAAGCTGTTCAGGAACGAGCGGTTCGTCTTCGACACGCCGTTCGACTTCTCGGAGCGGATCACCGATCCGAAGTTCCTCCGGGGCGAGGGCACCTTCATCCCGACGCGTGAGCACCGGCACATGTGGGAGACGAACCTCGTGCCGGACCTGCTCACCTTCGACCAGCTGCGGGAGTCGCCCGGTCGGGGCGCCGGGAGCACGAACATCATGTTCCTGCTCGGCGACGGGACGCTCCACGCCCATTGCTCCGAGATCCCGGTCGGAGGCTACAAGAAGGCCCACGTGCACGGCGAGGGCTATCACATCTTCCAGCTCTCGGGCGAGGGCTACTCGCTCTACTGGTACAAGGGCGAAGAGCCGGTTCGGGTCGACTGGCGCTACGGCACGCTCCATTCGCCGCCGCTGGGGATGTGGCACCAGCACTTCAACGTGAGCGACGACCCGGCGCGCTACCTCGCCATCGGGTTCGGCAGCATGCGCTATCCGTTCCTGAACGAGAAGATGCGGATGGTCGATCGGACCTACACCACGAAGAGCGAGTTCCAGATCGACTACGAGGACGAGGACCCGGCGATCCGCAAGCAGTTCGAGGCCGAGCGCGCGGCGTTCATCGAGGCGTCGGCTGCCGGCAAGCGATGACGGCCGACAGCCGGCACGGCCACGACCACGAGCTCGAGCGCGACCATCCCCACGATCACGATCACGCGGACGAACCCCACCTCGAGGAGGCCGACCGCCGGATCGAGGAGACCATCTGGGCGGTCGACAACGTCGAGCTCACGACCGTCGGCATCGACATCGGCTCGGCAACGTCGCACCTGATGTTCTCCCACCTCCACCTGCGTCGGCGCGCGGAGGGCTACTCCAGCCGGTTCGTCGTCGTCGAGCGGCGACCCCTGTACCGCTCCGAGATCTGGCTCACGCCGTACGAGGCCGATGGCCTGATCGACGCGTCGGCCCTCGAGGCTCACTTTGCCGCCGCGTACGGCGAGGCTGGCCTGGCTCGCGAGGCGGTCGATGCCGGCGCGGTCATCCTGACCGGCGTGGCCCTCGAGCGAGACAACGCCCGCCGCATCGCCGACCTGTTCGCCGACGAGGGCGGGCGATTCGTCTGCGCGTCGGCCGGCCACAACCTCGAGGCGCTCCTGGCCGCGCACGGCTCCGGCGCCGTGGCGCGGTCGGTCGGGGGTGAGGTCGTGCTGAACGTCGACGTCGGCGGTGGCACGACGAAGTTCGCCCTTTGCTCGCGCGGCCGCATCGAGGCGACGATGGCGATCTGGGGCGGCTCTCGGCTCCTCGTCATCGGCAGCGACGGGCGAGTCGATCGTGCTGAGCCGGCGATCGTCGAGCTGGCCTCGACCCTCGGATTGTCGGTCGATGTCGGCGCGAGCCCCGAGGCGGCGGACCTCGAGCGGCTCGCGAATGGCCTTGCCGCACGGATCGTCGATGCCGCCCTGGGGCGGCTCGATGGGTTGGTGCCGTTGGCCGGGGGCCTGCCCGCCGCGGCCCGCTTCGACCGCGTCATCGTTTCCGGCGGCGTGGCCGAGTACCTGCGGGGCTCCGCGCCAGGCCCGGACTTCGGCGACCTCGGTTCGCGCCTCGCCGCTGGCCTGCGACGGCGCTGGGACGAGTTCGGCGTCCCTGTCGAGGTGGCTCCCGAGAGCATCCGGGCGACGGTCATCGGCGCGTCGCAGTTCTCGCTGCAGCTGAGCGGCAACACGATCCACCTCTCGGGACCGATCGACCTTCCGGTTCACAACATCCCGGTCGTGACGCTCGACCTCAATGGCGCGACCCTGGACGGCGGCGCGACGGTGATCGCCGACACGATCGATCGTCGAGCCGCCCAGCTCGATCTCAGCGAGCGCGAGGAATCGGTCGCGGTGGCGATCGACTGGCGCGGCGAGCCACGCTATCCGACGCTGCGGGCGATCGCGGAGGGCGTCGTGTCGGCCCACCGACGCAGCCGACGGTGGGAGGCCCCGCTCATCGTCGTCCTCGATGCCGACGTCGGGGCAAGCCTGGGCGGCATCATTCGAGACGAGCTCGGCATCACCTCCGGGATCATGGCCATCGACGGCGTCGAGCTGTCAGACCTCGACTTCATCGACGTCGGCGAGCACATCCTGCCGGCCAACGTCGTGCCGGTCGTCATCAAGTCACTGGTCTTTCCGCACGATGCGGCGGAGCGGCCACGAATCCTCGGGAGCGCATGACATGTTCATGGATGTCCCGGTCAGGCAGGGCCAGATCGTCAGGCAGCGAGTGCCGCTGGGCGAGTTCGCCGATGGGGGCGAGGTGGCTCTGCCGGTCGTCACGGTCGGTGGCGCCAGGCCTGGCCCGACGCTGTACCTCCAGGCCGGCATCCACGGCGACGAGCTGACCGGCATCGCGATCTGCCGCGAGGCGCTTCGGTCGCTCGACCCGGCCGCGATCGCCGGCACGATCGTCGCAGTCCCCGTCGCGAACGTCCCGTCGTACCTGACGCGGACCCGCGGCTTCCTCCACGAGGAGCGCTGGCTCATCGACATCAACCGGATCTTCCCCGGCAACCGCCACGGCCTCCTGACGGAGCGGATCGCGAGCGTCCTGTTCGACGAGTTCGCCACGCACGCCGACTTCACGATCGACCTGCACTCGGCCCTCGCCGGATGCGACATCGCGCCCTTCGTGTACATCGACCCCGACGATGACCAGATGGGCACCTTCGAGGTCCGTGAGCGGCACGGCCTGGCGTTCGGGACGCCGTATGCGTACTACAAGCGACGTGGCCAGAAGCTCGGGACGAGCGACATCAGCCGCAGCTTCGGAGCCCAGGCCGAGGATCGCGGCATCGCCACGATCGCCGCGGAGATGGGCGAATCGCGCCGCGTGAGCTGGAACCGGGTCCCGCTCGGTGCCCAGGGCATCCGGAACGTCATGATCGACATGGGCATGCTGGACGAGGCGCCCGTCGTCACCGGCCCGGCGCGGCGCTTCAGCACGATCACCCTCGTCCACGCCGAGCGGGGCGGCGGCCTCCGGTTGTCGGTCGACCTCGGCGACGAGGTCACGAGCGGCCAGCCGATCGGCGAGGTCGTCGACGTCTTCGGCGAGACGGTCGAGCGCATCGAGGCTGCAACCGACGGATTCATCCTGCGAGCGATGCGGTACGGCTCGATCGCCACTGGGGCCGAGGTCGTGTGGATCGCCTCCTGAGGGAGGCCGAGGCGGAGCCCGAGGGCGCCGAGCGGCCGGCGGCCGCGCCGCCCTCGCCCGGCGAGCAGCTCCGCGCGTGGGTGACCATCGGGACGACGTCGGTCGGCGGTGGGCCGAGCACCCTGTACCTGCTTCGGTCGATCCTGGTCGGACGGCGGGGCTGGCTCACGATGCGCGAGTTCGTCCAGGACTGGACGCTGTCGCGGCTCAGCATCGGCAACCACCTCACCGCCCTGGCGGCGCTGATGGGCCAGCGGATCGGCGGTCGGAGGGGCGTAGTTCTCGCCGTCGGGGGGTTGCTCATCCCGGCTGCGGCCATCACGGCCCTGGTGACCGGCGGGTACGAGCTGATCCGGGAGCAGCCGGCGATCCAGGCGGCGCTCGCCGGGGTCGCGCCGGTCACGATCGGGATGATGCTGGCGATCTCGATGATGCTCATCCAGACGATCATCGGCCCGCGCTCTCCGGCGCTCATCCTCGACCTGGTGGTCTTCCTGGCCGCGGCCACGGCAGGCTTCCTGGTGACCGGCTCGACGCTGCTCGTGATCCTCGGCGGCGCCGTCGTGGGCGTCCTGCTCCTGGGGCGTGACGACGTCCCGCCCGAGACGGACGAGGGCTAGGTTGGACCCGGTCTGGCTCTTCCTCGTCTTCCTCCGGGCTTCCGTTCTGTCCGTGGGCGGACAGAGTGGGCTGCCGCTGCTGCGCGAGGACTTCGTCCGCACGGGCGCGCTGTCGGACGTCCAGCTGATCGAGGCGCTCACGATCGGCCGGCTCTCGACGGGCCCGGGTGGTCTGTACATGGTGGCGATCGGCTATATGGCCGGCTCCTGGCTCGGCGCGGCCCTGGCCCTCGTTGCCGTGGCCCTCCCACCACTCATGATCCTGCCGGTATCGGCCTATCTGCGACCGCGCCTCATGCACCGGCGGGTCAACGGCCTGGTCCGGGGCCTCGCCCTCACGACCACCGGCCTCGTCGTCGCCACGAGCGTCGACCTGCTGTGGGGCGCCGGTGGACCCGACGGGCCGGCAGCCTGGCAATTCGGCCTCGTCGGGGCGGGCTTCCTGCTGGCTTCCAAGGCGAAGCTCCACCCGATCATCCTCGTCGGGGTTGGGGCGGTCGTCGGCCTCGTCCTCGCATCCGAGGGCTGAACCCGCATCGGCGTGTGCCGCTCCGGGCGGTGCTTGCAGCCTCGTATACAACAGCACACAATAGGCCGCCACGAGCGCGCCCCACGTCCCCGGGAGGTCTTCGCACCCGTGACCGTCGCCAACGAATTCCAGGACGTCCGCTGGCTCATTGACTCGTACCTGGAGTGGGCCGAGCGCGAGGACGTGACGATCATCGATGATGTCGCGGTCGACCTGCCGGCGGCGACGACGCGGCCGTGGCCGCGGATGGGCGTCGATGGTGCCCTGGTCCACGTCCACTCGCGTGGCGACCTCTGCTCGCTCTACCTCCTGGACATTCCGCCCGGCGGGTCGACGAATCTCGTGCGACACCTGTACGAGGCGGTCTACTTCGTGCTCGACGGGCAGGGGAGCACCGTGGTCCAGGGACCCGACCGTGAACCCCTGGCCTTCGAATGGGGCCCGGCGAGCCTGTTCGCGCTGCCGCTGAACGCGCCGTACCAGCTCCACAACTCGAGCGGCCTGCATCGGGCGCGGATCGCGGTGGTCGGGAACCTCCCGATGGTCATGAAGCAGTTCCGCGACCCGTCGTACGTCTTCGAGACGGATCGCGACTTCCCGGACCGCTGGGGCGAGGACCGGTTCTACCGGGGCGAGGGGATCTTCACGCCGACCTTCGAGATGCGCCACATGTGGGAGACCAACCTGGTGCCCAGTGTCCTGTCCTTCGACCGGCTGGTGGACTCCCCGAACCGAGGCGCCAAGAGCTCGAACATCCAGTTCGTCATGGGCGAGTCGACGATGCGGACGCACATCTCGGCCGTCGGGGTGGGGGACTACAAGAAGGCCCACATCCACGGCGAGGGGGTCCACATCATCCAGCTCGGCGACGCGGGCTACTCGCTGTACTGGTTCGAGGGCCAGGAGCCGCGCCGAGTGGACTGGAAGTTCGGGATGCTGCACGCTCCGGCCGACCGGGAGTGGCATCAGCACTTCAACGTCGGCGACGAGCCGGGCCGCTACCTGCCGGTCTCGTACGGCAACTTCCGCTACCCGTTCACCAAGGCGAACGTCCGGAACGTGCTCCACCGCTACGAGGTCAAGAGCGAGATCCAGATCGAGTACGAGGACGAGGATCCGGGCATCCGCCGGCTCTTCGAGGCGGAGCGCGCGCGCTGGCTGGCCGCGAACGGGCGGGTCCCGGCGTGACCGCCGTCCCGGCTGGACGGCCGGCTCCCGCCGAGCGGCGGAGGGTCCCGCTCAGCAAGCGCTGGGCGGCGCTCGAGCCGACGATGCTGCCACTGCTGACGTTCGTCGTGCTGGTCGGGCTGTGGGAGGTGGCCGCCGCGCTCGACCTCATCAACCCATTCTTCTTCAGCTCGCCGTCGCGGGTCGTGGCGGCCGGCAGCCAGGCGATCTTCACGACCGAGTTCTGGAACGACGTCTGGATCTCCAGCCAGGAGTTCTGGGTCGGCTACGTCGCGGCGATCGCCATCGCCGTGCCGTTCGGACTCCTGACCGGCTGGTTCCGCCCGCTGCACTACCTGTTCGAGCCATGGCTGGCGGCGTTCAATGCGACGCCGCGCCTTGCCCTGCTGCCGCTCGTCGTCCTGTGGGTCGGGCTGGGATTCTGGTCGAAGGCGGTCATCGTCTTCCTCGGCGTGTTCTTCCCCGTGGCGATCAACACCTTTCAGGGTGTGAGGACCGTCGACAGCAATCTGTACGACGTCGCCCGCGGCTTTGGCGCCTCCACGACCCGCAGGATCCTGTCGGTCGTCCTGCCGAGCGTCCTGCCGTTCGCCCTGGTCGGCATGAAGCTCGGCATCGGTCGGGCCGTGAGCGGTGTCGTCGTGGCCGAGTTCTTCACCTCCCAGGACGGCCTCGGCAACTTCATCTTCCGAGCCGGCGCGCAGCTCGACACCAGCAAGCTCCTGTTCGGGGCGTTCTTCATCACCGGGCTGGCGCTCGGAGCGTTCGCGGTCATCAGCGCGATCGAACGCCGGGTCAAGGCCTGGCAGCCACGGATCTCCGGTTGAGCCACCGTCCCCACGGAGGAGAAGTCAGTGCCTGAGCTCGAGGCGACCAGCATCCAGATGGAGTACGTCCGGCGGGATGGCACCGTCCTGCGTGCCATCGAGGACATCACCCTGGCGATCGAGCCCGGCGAGTTCGTCAGCATCGTCGGCCCCAGCGGCTGCGGCAAGACGACGTTCCTGAAGATCGTGAACGGGCTGCTCAAGCCGACGGAGGGACGACTGCTGGTTCGAGGGCGGCCGCTCCAGCAGCGCAGCCGCGACCGGGCGATGGTCTTCCAGGAGTCCTCGCTGTTCCCGTGGTACACGGTCGCCCGGAACATCGGCTACGGACTGGAGTGCCAGAAGGTCCCGAAAGGCGAGATCGCGAAACGCGTCGAGCCGTACATCAAGATGGTCGGGCTGGGGGGATTCGACAAGCACTACCCGTACGAGCTGTCGGGCGGGATGCAGCAGCGTGCCAACCTCGCGCGCGCCCTGGTCGTCGACCCGGCGGTGCTGCTGATGGACGAGCCGTTCGCCTCGCTGGACGCCCAGACCCGGGAGATGATGCAGGCCGAGCTCCTGGACATCTGGTCGCAGACCGGCAAGACGGTGCTGTTCATCACCCACCAGATCAACGAGGCGATCTACCTCTCCGATCGGGTCATCGTGATGAGCGCCCGGCCCGGCCGGATCATCGCCGACATCAAGATCGACATCCCGCGACCGCGGACCCTGGCCGTCAAGCGGACCGAGACGTTCCTGCGCTACGAGGACGAGGTCTGGGGCCTCATCGAGGCCCAGGCCCGGGCGACGATGCAGTCGGACCAGCTGACCGAGGTCGGGTAGCCAGCCATGGCCGTCGTCACGGACGTCGACACCGGCGCCCCGCGACGCGTACCGCCCAGCCTCGGCTCGGCCGTGCTCGGCTGGTACGAGTCCAACCAGCGCCTGGTCCTCGGCATCGCCGGGATCCTGTTGATCCTCGTGCCGTGGGAGCTCGTCGTCCGGCTCGGCTTCGTCAAGGAGATCCTGATCGGATCCCCGACGGCCATCGCCGAGGCGTTCGTCGCGGAGTTCCGGGGCGACGCCATCTGGCGTCACATCTGGGCGTCGCTGCGGGTGTGGATCGTCGGCTTCGGGATCGCGTCGGTCGCCGGGATCCTGCTGGGCCTCGTGGCCGGCTGGTTCCGCCGGGCCGGCCTGATCGCCGTCCCATGGCTGAACGTCGTCTACGCCGCGCCGGACCTGGCGTTCGTGCCGATCTTCATCCTGTGGTTCGGGCTCGGCTTCACGTTCAAGGTCTGGGTCGTCTTCCTGGGCGTGATCATCTACGTCGCCCTGAACACGATCGCGGGGGTTCACGCGACCGAGGAGCGGTTCCTGTCCGTCGCCAGGACCTATGGCGCGAGCCGGGTGATGATCTTCCGTTCGATCGTCCTGCCCGGTGCGGTGCCCTACATCATGACCGGGCTCAGGATTGCCTCGGGCCGCGCGGTGGTCGGCGTGATCGGGGCGGAATTCGTCTCCGCCAACGAAGGGCTGGGCTTCCTGATCACGATCTCCGGCACGACGCTCCAGACCGCCCGGGTCTTCGTCGGGGTCATCCTCATCGCCGGCTTCGGCGTCGTCCTCAACGAGCTCCTCGGCCGCGTCGAGCGGTACTTCGACCGCTGGCGTCGCGAGATCGCGCGCTGATCGCGGTGCGCTACGCGACTGTCGTCCAGATCGCCGAAGCCCTACGCGGGAGATCCCTGTCGGCCGTCGAGCTGGCCGACGAGACCAGCCGCGAGATCGCCGCCGTCGGGCCACGCTACAACGCCGTGGCGACCGTCATGCCGGAGCGTGCACGGGCAGAGGCGGAGCGGGCGGATGAGCGGCTCGCGGGGGGCGACGCGCCGCTTCTCTGCGGCGTCCCGTACGGGGCCAAGGACCTCTTCGCGGCACGCGGCGCGCCGACGACCTGGGGCGCGCCTGGCTTCGCCGACCAGGTGTTCGACACGGATGCGACGGTCATCGGGCGCCTCGCGCGGGACGGTGGCGTCCTAACGGCCAAGCTCGCGATGTCCGAGCTTGCCGGCGGCGGCCGACCGGCCAGGCCTGGCGCGTCACTGCACGGCCAGGGCCGCAACCCATGGGACCTGGAGCGGTACTCCGGCGGATCCTCGAGCGGGTCGGGGATCTGCGTGGCCCTCGGCCTCGTGCCGTTCGCGCTGGGTACCGAGACCGGGGGTTCGGTGATCGGCCCGGCGGCGTTCTCGGGCGTCACGGGCCTTCGGCCCACGTACGGCATCGTGCCTCGCGGGGGCGTGATGACGCTGTCATGGACACTCGACAAGGTCGGGCCGCTCGCCCGTACGGCCGAGGACATCGCGATCGTGATGGATGCGATCGCGACCCGGCGGCCGGCGGCGGGGTTTCACGCCGCCACCCAGGCTCCGAATCGAGATCGACTCCGGGTGGCGTTCTCGTCGGCCGAGATGGACGAGGCGGCGCCGTCCATCCGCCCTGCGCTCGGCCGTGGCGTCGAGGCGTTCCGGCGGCTGTATCCGGACTTCGTGGATGTCGAGCTCGCACGTGACCCGACGTTCATCTCGGCGTTGGAGGACATCGTCCGGATCGAGGGCGCGTTCGGCATTCGCGACCAGCTGCGGCGCCCCGAGTTCCGGATGAGCGACGAGCGTCAGCTCGCGACGCTGCGGGCGGGGCTGGATGTCCCGGCCGTCGAGTACCTCGAGGAGGTCCGGGTCGTCACCGCGGCGGCGCGATCAGCGTTCGACCGGCTGTTCCGCCGAGCGGATGTCGTCCTCTCGGCCTCGCGCGTGACGATCGCGCCGCGGCTCGACGAGGTCCGGCCGCCGCGGGACGCCACGAAGCTCTCGGACCTGCTCCGGGCGGCCGGCAACCTGGCGGGAGTTCCCGGGATCTCGATCCCGTGCGGGCTGTCCGAGGAGGGGCTCCCCGTTGGGCTGCAGATCGTCGGGCCCCGGGGCTCGGATGCCCGCCTGCTCCAGGTGGCGGCTGCGTTCCAGCGAGCGACGGACTACCACCTCGCCCGCCCGCCGGAGCCTTCGAAGGCGGCCTGAGGCGATTTGCGGATGCAATCGTATGCTACTGTAGACCTGCGGGCCGGCCTGACGGCGGGAGCCTGAGAGATCTGGAGGTGGCGGTGATGCGCATCCCCGGGACCGTTCGGCGCGTGTTCGTGCCCGCGGTCGCGTTCATCTTCGTCGCGTGTTCGGGCGGGCCGACCGCGGCGCCGACGCAGGGTCCGACACAGGCGGCCACACAGGCGCCCAGCTCGCCCGGCGCGACGGGCAGTGGCAGCGTCATCGACCAGCTGCCGACGCCGGAGAAGACGGAGATCCGGATCGGCAACTCCGGCTCGCCGACAGCGAACACGATGCACACGATCATCGCCCGCTGCGAGAGCCTGGACGAGAAGTACGGCCTGAACATCGAGTGGTCGAGCTTCGACGGTGGATCGGCGGCGGCCCAGGCCCTGCTCGCCGAGCAGGTCGACGTCGCGGACAACTCGGGCGGTCCGGCCATCGCCTCCCTGGCGACCGACAGCCCGATGCTGATCGCCTACGTCACTCGTGACAACCTGACCGACAACATGTACGGACAGGCCGCGGTCAAGACGGCCGAGGATCTCCGCGGCGGCTCGGTGGCCATCTCGAGCTTCGGCTCGCAGTCCCACGCCGGAGCACTGCTCGCGCTGAGCGTCCTTGGCTTGACGCCCGAGGACGTCACGATCACCCAGGTCGGCAACGACGCGGCTCGGCTGGCCGCCCTCCAGGCGGGCAGCGTGCAGGCGTCGATGAACGACGCGACCCAGGAAGATGAGCTGGCCGGGCTGGGGTTCAACATCCTCGTCCGGTTGGCGGATGAGATCCAACCGGGTGATGGTGGCGTCCCGCGGACCAGCCTGACGTTCCTGAGGCCGTACGTCGAGGCCAACCCCAACACGGTCCTCCGGCTCGTCGCGATGTACACCGAGGCCAATCACATCTGGCGACAGGATGTCGCGCGCTCGGCCGAGTGCCTCGCCGAGGAAGCCGAGATCACTGTCGAGGACGCGCGCGCCGAGGTCGAGGCCGTCCTGACCGAGCCGTGGCGGCCGTTCGACGGCAAGTGCGACCCGGTCGTGATGGACTTCGCTCGGCAGACCCTGTTGCCGAACAACCCGGCGCTGGCGGACGTGAACCCGGCGGACGCCTGCACCAACGAGTTCGTGGACCAGCTGATCGCGCTCGGCTTCCAGGCCGAGATCGGGATCGAAGGCTACTAGTCCCGGGAGCGCGCAACGCGGTGGCCGGGAGCGATCCCGGCCACCGCCGTTTCGAGGACGTGATGGAGCAACGCGACAGCGCAGGGCGTCCCGCCCGTCCATGGGACGGCCTGTACAGCCCACTCGAGCTGTCGGTCTTCGAGGCCGGCGGTTACGGGGCGCGAGCCGGGCTGGGGCAGCATCCGGCGGTCCTGGTGATCGATCCCGTCCGGGCGTTCACCGGGTATCCCGGCCAGGACCAGGTCGAGTCCATCCGGACGTTCCGGCAGTCGTGCGGGCCGTACGCCTGGCAGGCGATCCCGCACATCCAGCGCCTGCTCGCTGCGGGGCGTGCGAGAGGCTTCCCGGTGATCTACACCCGGGCGGCCCTGATGCCGCCGGAGCTCCGGGGTGCTCGGCGACGGAAGAACAGCCGAGTCGGGCGCGAGCCGGCGGATGTGGCGGTCGAGGGTCACGAGTACCCGCCCGAGATCGCGCCACAGCCGGGCGAGATCATCATCGAGAAGACGAAGCCGAGCGTCTTCTTCGGGACTCCGCTGCTCAACCATCTCCAGGTGCTCGGCGTCGACCACCTGCTCGTGGCCGGCACGACGACCAGTGGCTGTGTCCGTGCCTCGGTCTACGACGCCTTCAGCCTGAACTACAGCATCACCATCCCGTACGAGTGCGTGTTCGATCGGTTCCCGACGAGCCATCGGGTGAACCTGTTCGACATGAACAGCAAGTTCGCCGACGTCGTGAGCCTCGACGAGCTGCTGGCCGACCTGGACCGGGAGTTCCCCGTCGCATCCGGGGCGGTCGCCGCAGCCGCTGGCTAGCGGGCCCCGCCCTGTCCGCCGCGCTCCTCTTCGAGGGCGGCGTAGCGTTCCTCGGCAGCCCGGAGGGCGTGGCGGCCCGCCTCCTGGTACGTCAGCATCCCGCCGATCAGGATGCACAGCGACGCGACCTCGGCCACGTCGGCCGGCGTCGCCCCGGCCTCGATCGCTCGTTTGGCGTGCCCGATCGGTGGGGGATTGACCTTCGTCCGGCCGATTTCGATGGCCAGGATGACGAGCTCCTTCTCACGCGGACTGAGCGCGGCGTCGGGACCCTTGTTGAACGCCGCCTGGCGGAGGGTGATGTAGCCGCCGAAGACCTCCGGGCGATAGCGAGCGAGCAACTCGAAGTCGGCGATGACCTCGGGGTTCTTGTAGTAGTCACGGGCGTAGGCCCAGGCCGCGTCGAGGTCCGGTGGCTGGCTCATCGTTCCTTCTCCGTCCGTGTACAACCGTATACTGGCGGCATGGTAGCGAGACCCACCCGGTGACGTTCCTTGGTGTCGAGGCGCGAGTGGGGACCAAGGCGGCCGTCCGCGTCGCCGTCGGACGCTACGCCGACGGTCTGCCGGTCGAGATGCCCGTCGTCGTCGTGCGGGGACGGATCCCGGGCCCCACGCTGTATCTCCAGGCCGGCCTCCACGGCGACGAGCTGACCGGCATCGACATCTGCCGGCGGGTGCTGCGCGATCTCGACCCCGCGGCCATCGCCGGAACGGTCGTCTCGGTGCCGCTCGCCAACCCCCCGGCCCATCGCTCGCGCAGCCGGGGTGCGGCCGCCGAGGAACGGGGGCCGATCGACGCCAACCGGGTCTTCCCGGGTGCGCCCGGCGGACTCCTGACCGAGCGGCTCGTCAACATCCTGTTCGAGGAGTTCGTGCGACACGCCGACCTGACGCTCGATCTCCACTCCGCGCTCGACGGCTGCACGATCGCGCCGTTCGTGTACATCGATCCTGATGACGACTCGACCGGGACGCTGGCCGAGCGGGAGAAAGTCGGCCGGGCCTTCGGGACGCCGTACCTGTACTTCAAGGGCCGCGGCCAGAAGCTCGGCACCTCGGACATGGCGCGAAGCCTCCGCAGCCAGGCTGACGCGTTGGGGATCGCCTCGATCTCGGCCGAGATGGGCGAGTCCAGCAGGGTCACCGGGGCCTTCGTGCCGATCGGCGTCCGCGGTGTCCACAACGTGATGCGGGCACTTGACATGGAGGAGGGCGAGGTCAGCGGGCGGTCCGCCCAGCGCGAGTTCCGCAGGATCACGCTCGTCCACGCCGCGGAGGGTGGTGGCCTGCGGTGGCTGGTCGACCTGAGGGACGACGTCACGGCCGGCCAGCCGATCGCGGATGTGGTGGACGTCTTCGGCGATCCGCTGGAACAACTCGTGGCACCGCTGGACGGCTTCGTCCTGCGGCAGATGCTGCTCGGAACCGTAGCGACCGGTGCGGAGGTGGCCTGGATTGCCAGCTGACACACGATCCCTGCCGACGCTCGGCGTGCGGCTCCCGAACTCGGGGCCGTTCGCCGCTCCGCCCGCGCTGCTCGAGACCGCGGCGCTCGCCGAGCGGCTGGGATACGACCGGGTCTGGGTGCATGACCACATCAGCTGGTCACGCGACAAGCTGACGCACTTCGCGACCGGCTCGCTCGAGGCCTGTCGCGACCAGGATCCGAACTTCTTCGAGAGCGTCACCACGGCGGCCATGCTGGTCGGGCGCCTGTCGCGTGTCGGCGTCGGGATCGCGGGCCTGGTCCTGCCGCTTCGCGACCCGCGCGTCCTCGGCAAGCAGCTCGCGACGATCGATCAGCTCGGTGGGCAGCGGCTCGTCGTGGCCCTCGGAATCGGCGCGATTCGCGGCGATTTCGAGGTCATGGGCGTGCCGTTCGAGCGCCGCGGCAAGCTCTCGAACGACTATCTCGGCGCCCTGGAGGCGATCTTCGGCAGCCAGCAGCCGACGAGCTACTCGGGCGAGATCCTGGCGTTCAGCGACGGCACGTTCCTGCCACGACCGACGGGCCTGCGGCTGTGGGTCACCGGCTCGAGTGAGCCTGGTCTCCGGCGGGCCGCCCGCTTCTCGGACGGCTGGATGACGGTCTATCAGCCGGTCGATGTGTATCGCGGCTTCGTCGACCAGCTGCGGGGCTACGCCGAGGAGCTGGGCCGGGATCCGACCGCGCTCGAGACCGGCTACGAGACCTACGTCTGCATCGCCGACACCACCGACGAGGCCGTTGCCATCGCCCGGCGTTCCCTGGAGGGGAAGTTCAAGGCGCTCGACGCCGGACTCGACGTCTGCATCGTCGGCGACCGGGAGACCTTCTTCGGTCGCCTCGCCGAGTACGCGGCGGCCGGCGCGCAGCACCTCGAGCTGAAGTTCGTTGCCCACGACGTAGCGCAGCTTCACGAGATGATGACCGCCGTGGCCGAGCATGCCGGGCTCGCCCCGGGATCGCGCGGCTGAGTCGGGCGTGAGCTACCGCTCGATCCCACCCGCAAAGGCGGCCGTGCTGTTCTTCGATACGCTCAACTACGGCTTCGCCAACCCGGACGAGCGAGACCGCGGGCGGGTCGCTGCCCTCAAGGCCAACTGGGTCCGCGTCGCGGCGGCTGCGCGCGCGCACGGCGTGCCGGTCGTGTTCGCGATCGCCGACCACCGGCCGGAGGGTGACGACATCGCCGAGCGCTACTCGGATGCCGATCACGACATGCGGCCCTGGTCCGACCCCGAGATCCGCCGCCGGCCCCACACCGCGAACCTCTCGGGCAGCTGGGGCGCGCGAATCATCGACGAGCTGGCTCCGCAACCCGGCGACTACCGGATCCCGAAGCACCGCTGGAGCGCGTTCTTCCAGACGCACCTCGAGCTCAGCCTCCGCTCGCGCGGCGTCGAGGTGCTGATCCTCTGCGGCGGCGCCACGGAGATCGGGATCGCCAGCACGGCCTACGCGGCGCGCGACCTCGACTTCGACCTCGTGATCGTCCGCGACGGCACGCATTCGCGCCGGTCGGTCGTCCACGACCTGTTCGTCGAGCAGGTCTTCCCGCGATTCGCGCGCGTTCGCTCGACCGACGACGTCATCGCGATGCTGGAGGTCGGTGCAGCGGAGTCAGGAGCGTCGTGACGGCGCTGCCGATGCGGTCCGAATGTTGAGCCGCACGGCGGAAGCCGCCGGCCTGCGTGCACGGACGCCCTTCGGCTGCTATCCTCCGCCGGTCATAGCAGTAGTGGAAAGATACCCATAGTCAAGTTCGTGTCGGAGGACCGAGTGCCGCTCGCGCCCGAGGGGAAGCAGGAGATCATCGCCGAGTACGCCGTCAAGGACGGCGACACCGGCTCGCCGGAGGTCCAGATCGCGCTCTTGACGGAGCGGATCAAGGGGCTGACCGAGCACCTCCGCAGCTTTCCCAAGGACAACCATTCGCGACGCGGCCTCCTCAAGCTCGTCGGCCAGCGCCGCCGCCTTCTGGCGTACCTCGTGAAGAAGGACAACGCGCGCTACCGGGCCGTCATCGGACGGCTCGGGCTCCGCCGCTAGCCTCACGCATCGCGCCGGCTGGACGGCCGGCAACCCGCCGCGGCGGGCAGACCCGAGGCCAGCCGGGACCGACTCGCGACCAGGTCGTCACCTCCTCCACGACAGGAGGAATAACAGCCCGTGTCCACGGTCTTCGAGACCCAGTTCGCCGGTCGGACCCTCACGGTCGAGACCGGCAAGATCGCCTTGCTCGCCGGTGGCTCGGTCACCGTCCGCTTCGGCGACACGATCGTCCTCGGGACGGCCAACCGCTCCGATCCGCGGCCCGGCCTCGACTTCTTCCCGCTCACCGTCGACTTCGAGGAGCGGATGTACGCCGCGGGCAAGATCCCGGGCGGATTCATCAAGCGCGAGTCGCGTCCGTCCGAGGCCGCGATCCTCGCCGCCCGCCTGACCGACCGCCCCATCCGGCCGCTCTTCCCGGAGGGCTACAAGGACGACGTCCAGGTGGTCCTGACAGTGCTCTCGACGGACCAGGAGAACGATCCGGACGTGATCGGGACCGTCGCTGCGTCCGCGGCCCTGACGATCAGCGAGATCCCGTTCCTGGGTCCGATTGCCGCAGTCCGGATTGGCCGGATCGGCGGCGAGTTCGTCGTCAATCCGACCTACAGCCAGCTCGAGGAGTCGGAGCTGGACCTGATCGTCAGCGGCACCCGCGACGCGATCATGATGGTCGAGGCCGGCGCGAAGATCCTGCCCGAGCCCGTCATGGCCGAGGCGATCCTGTTCGCCCACCGCTCGCTGCAGCCGCTCATCGACCTCCAGGACCAGCTCCGCGAGGCGGTCGGCAAGCCCAAGAAGCTGGGCTTCATCGACCCCGGCACGGAGTCTGTCCTGGCCTTCGTCGATGCGGTCGATTCGGGTCGTGACCTCGTCGTCGTCGACGTCGAGACGACCGGCATGGACACCGCGCTCGCGGACCTCGTCGAGGTCGCGGGTGTCAGGATCAAGAAGGGCAAGGTCGCCGATCGTTGGTCGACCCTCGTCAAGCCCGAGCGACCGATCGTCGGGGTCCAGATGCACGGCATCACCGACGCCGACGTGGCCAAGGCTCCGGCCGCCCGCGAGGCGGTCGAGCAGCTGCTCGCCTGGGCCGGCGATGCGACGCTCGTCGGTCACAACGTCGGCTTCGACCTGGGCTTCCTGTCGGCGGCGCTGGGCGGCCGCGAGTTCGCGCCCGGCACGTACCTCGACACGCTGGTCCTCGCCCGAGAGGGCTACCCGACCGGGCCCGACGCCTACAAGCTCGGCGACCTGTCGCGGTTCTTCGGGATCGAGCTCCAGGGCAATCATCGCGCCCTGCCGGACGCCGAGGCGACCGCGCAGCTGGTGGTCAAGATCGCCGAGGACCTTCCGAAGCGCGTCAAGGCCCTCAAGGACGGCATCGCGGACAGCATCCGGGCGCAGCGGTCCGGGGCGGACCAAGCCGCCGCCAAGCTCGACGCCCCGCGCCGAGGCGCCCGAGTTAGCAAGTACCTCATCGGCCTGCACCACAACAAGGTCGTCCGCCGGGTCGTCATCGACGAGGGGATCCGCATGGATGGCCGCGGGCTCGACGAGATTCGCCCGATCTCGGTCGAGGTCGGGATCCTGCCGCGGGCCCACGGCTCCGGGCTGTTCACCCGTGGCCAGACCCAGGCCCTGACGATCGCGACGCTCGGCCCGTCCTCGGACGTCCAGCGGATCGACACGATCAGCCCCGAGACCGAGAAGCGCTACATCCACCACTACAACATGCCGCCCTACAGCACCGGCGAGAACAAGCCGATGCGCGGCCCGGGCCGGCGTGAGATCGGACACGGCAACCTGGCCGAGCGGGCCCTCATCCCCGTCCTGCCAAGCGCCGAGGAGTTCCCGTACGTCATCCGGCTCGTCTCGGAGTGCGTCACCTCCAACGGCTCGACGTCGATGGCCTCCACCTGCGGCTCCACGCTGGCCTTGATGGACGCTGGCGTGCCGATCACCGCGCCGGTCGCCGGCGCGGCGATGGGCCTGGTCATGGAGCCGGACGGGAAGTTCGCGGTCCTGACCGACATCCTCGGCAAGGAGGATGCCTTCGGCGACATGGACTTCAAGGTCACCGGCACGCGCGACGGCATCACCGCCCTCCAGATGGACATCAAGGTCCGGGGCATCAACGAGGCCGTCATCCGGCAGGGGCTCGAGAAGGCCCACGCCGCGCGGATGACGATCCTCGACAGGATGGTCGAGGTGCTGCCTGCGGCACGTGACGAGATGTCGGCCTACGCGCCGCGGATCATCACGATCAAGATCAACCCCGAGAAGATCCGCGACATCATCGGCAAGGGCGGCTCCATGATCCGCAAGATCCAGGAGGAGACCGGCACCGAGATCAACGTCGAGGATGACGGCACGGTCGAGATCGCGGCGATCAGCGGCGAGAACTCCCGCAAGGCGATCGCCTGGATCGAGGGCCTGACCCGCGAGGTCGAGGTCGGGGCGCTGTACCTCGGCAAGGTCACCCGGATCATGGGCTTCGGCGCGTTCGTCGAGATCCTGCCCGGCAAGGAGGGCCTCGTCCGGATCGGCGAGCTCGCCGACTACCACGTGCCCAGCGTCGAGGACGTCGTGTCCGTCGGCGATGAGGTCATGGTCGTCGTCACCGAGATCGATCGCCAGGGCCGGGTCAACCTCTCGCGCAAGGCGGCGATGCAGCGCCATCTCGCCACGACGCCGGCCTGAGCCGGAGCTCCAACCAAGGTCGAGGACGTCGCGGTACCAGGCCTCGAAGGCCTCGGCCGAGCGGGTCAGGATCGAGATCTGGCCCAGCGGACCAAGGGTCATCGCGCCGGTCGTCGTCATGTCGAGCGGCCTCCCGGCTTGGAGCGGGCGGTGGGCCCCATGGCGTGCGATAGCGGGGACGCGCCACTCACGCGGCGTGAGCACGTCCGGGAGGGCCGGGCGGCCGC
>JBQGDI010000065.1:0-27619 GCA_052038965.1 Candidatus Limnocylindrales bacterium
CGCGATGCACACCTACCTGCGCCACGCCGACGGCGCGATCCTCACCCCCGTACCCGCCTCGGCCAAGGTCGTCTCCTTCGGGGCCTCGTACCACGCCGACTACGCGACCGTCCTCGGCGCCGCCGACGACCTGCCCGCCGCCGCCGCCGCCCTGGCCACGACTTTCGCCGCCGAGGCCGCGCCGGACCCGGACCACCCTGAGCCGTGGGACGCGGTCGACCTCCGCCGCCTCCGCGCCGGCGACCCGGCAGGCGTCGCCCTGGCGGCCGCCTTCGGGGCCCGCGAGATCGACTGCGACTGGACCCTCAACCTCGAGCCGGAGGACGTCTGCCCGGTCGTCCCGCTGCCCCACGGCGGCGACTTCGACGCGTTCCTCGCGACCCTCGGCAAGAAGGAGCGGCACGAGATCCGGCGCAAGGTCCGGCGGGCCGAGACCGCCGGACCGATCACCCTCGTCGAGTCGAACGATCCGCCGGCCGACCTCGACGCCTTCATCGACCTCCACCAGCGACGCTGGGGCGACCAGGGGCTCTTCCCGGACACGCCGGGCGGTGCCCAGAGCCGGGTCTTCGTCCGGCGGCTGTTCGAGCTGTTCGCTTCGAACCCGAGCCCGCTCGGCACCGTCCACCTGTCGTTCCTGGCCTGCGCGGGCCGGCGCGTGGCGGCCTCGATCCATTTCGAGACACCCGATTCGGTCCTCTTCTACAACGCCGGGATCGATCCCGATGCGCGCTTCCTGTCTCCGGGCGTCGTGCTCGCCGAGCGGCTGGTCCGCGCTGCGCTCGAGCGCGGCAAGACGCGGCTCGACTTCCTCCGCGGCAACGAGCCGTACAAGTACGACTGGGGCGCCGTCGACGAGCCGATCCAGCGGCTCCTCGTCCGGCGTACCGTGTCCCGATAGTGGTCGCACTTCCCGGCACCCGCCTGCCTCCCGCGTCGCTCGTCGTCGATCCCTGCTTCGAGCCAGTCACCCGGCTGCCGCTGCCCGCCTCGCGGGCCCGGATCCGGGTCGTCGAGCTGCTCGCCACGGGCACGAGCGGCGGCGCCCAGGAGCACGTCTACAACCTCGTCACGCGGATCGACCGCGAGCGCTACGACGTCTCGGTCCTGTCGCTCTCGGCGGGCGCGGCGGTGCGGCGGATCGAGCGGGCCGGCGTGCCGGTCTGCGTCCTCGACGACATGTCCGACGAGGCCGCGATCGAGGCCGTGGCCGCGCACCTCGCGGCGAACGCCGTCGACGTCGTCCACAACCACATGTACCGGGCCGAGGTCGTGGGCACGCAGGCCGCGTGGCGCCTGGCGGCGCGCGGACAGCGGCGGCCGTACGTCGTCGGCACCGTTCACTCGTCGCGCATCCGGTCGGACGTCGACCGCGACCTGATTCGGCGCCTGACGCCGCGGATGGACCACCTCGTCGCCGTGTCGCGCGCGATCGTCCGCAAGATCGAGGACGAGGGCCGCCTCGGCGCCCCGGTCAGCCTGATCTACAACGGCGTCGACCTGCAGCGCTACGCCGAGCAGGAGGCGTGCTGCACGCTCCACGAGGAGTACTCGATCCCCGACGGCTCGCCGCTCGTCGGCGTCGTCGCCCGGCTGGAGCCGGAGAAGGGCCACGCGACCCTCCTCGACGCCTGGCCGATCGTCCTGGCGGCGGTCCCGAACGCCCACCTCCTCGTCGTCGGCGAGGGCAGCCTCCGCGAGATCCTCGAGGCCCAGGCCCGCTCGCTCGGTCTCCTCCCGTCCGCCATGCGTCCACACGCATCACGGGCGAAACAGGAGTCCGACCCGCGTGCGCACGTGCGCCCCAGCGTCACCTTCACCGGCAGGCGTGACGACGTGCCCGCGGTGACCGCCGCCCTCGACGTCGCCGTCCTGCCCTCCTACCGCGAGGCCCAGGGCCTCTCGATCCTCGAGGCGATGGCCCTCGCGCGACCGGTCGTCGCGTCGGTGGTCGGGGGCATCCCGGAGATGATCGAGGACGGTCGGACCGGCCTCCTCGTCCCGCCGCGTGACCCGGCGCCGCTGGCTGGCGCGATCTCGCGGCTCCTCACCGACCACCCCTACGCCGACACGCTGGCGCGGGCCGGGAAGGACCTCGTCCACGAGCGCTTCTGCGTCGAGCTGATGGTCCGCGCGGTCGAGACGATCTACGACGAGGCCGTCGCCGAGGAGCGCCGCGTCGCGATCGCGGGCTGAGGGGTCTCGGCCGGCGTGACTGAGGGTGAGGCATGCAGCACCATCAGGCCATGAAACGGATCACAACCACGGTGGACCCGACGATGTATCGCCGGCTCGATGAGATCGCACGCCACGACGGCGTGCCCACGTCCCGCCTCCTGCGCGAGGCGATGGAGCGCTACGTCACGGAGCGCGAATCGACGCTCGATACGGTGGCGCTGCCGGACTGGCTCGGGATGCTGCCGGGAGACGGCACGCCCTGGGCCGAGCGCGACGAGGAGCTACTCGAGCGCGGTTGGACGGCCGACCTCGAGGCCGAGCTCTCGCCTCGGGTTCCCGAGCGCGGCGGACCGGCACCCCGACCCTGACGTGGCGGCGCTCCTCGATACCAGCGTCATCGTCGCCGCGCTCGATCCGCGCGACCCGTGGCATGAGCCGGTGCGGACCGCCCTGGCTCGGGAGCGCGTGCCGCCACGCTTGCCGATCACCGTCCTGCCCGAGGTGGCCTGGCTGGTGGCGGCTCGGCACGGTCAGGGGGCAGCCGCGGCAGTGGTCGATCGGATCGCAGCCAGCGCGTGGCCGATCGAAGCCGTCGTCGCCGAGGACGTGCGACGCGCCGCCGCATTGATGGCGCGATACGCGGACGCGCGCCTCGGGTTCGTCGACGCGACAGTCGTCGCCCTCGCGGAGCGCCTCGGCGTTTCGCGCGTCTTCACGCTCGACCGGCGCGACTTCGGCCTCGTCCGGCCCGGCCACGTCGAGGCCTTCGAGATCCTGCCGTAGGCGGCGCCGCCCCGGCCCACCGGCGAGCGGCCGGCCCGCCGGCGCCCCGCCCAGCCCGCCTCCGGCCCGACCCGTCGTACCCTATCTGCCCCGTGGCCATCCAGACCGAAGCCCTCGTCACGCGCATCCGAGCTCGGCTCGGGTTCGACCTGTTCGTCGTGCTCGCCGTCTCCCTCGTCGTGCTCCGCCTGGTCAATGCCAGCCCGTGGACCTCGCCGCTCCTCGACCTCCACACCTACTGGGCGACTCGGGACGGGTTCGACTACAGCCTCGACCCGTACACGATCGGGGCGTATCTCTACGCGCCGGCCTTCGCCCAGGTCCTTGCCCCGCTGACGGCGCTCCCGTGGCCCGTGTTCGCCGCGACGTGGACGGCGCTCATCTGCATCGCGCTCGCGTGGCTGACCGGTCGGTGGGCCTTCCCGCTCGTCTTCACGGTCGCGGTCGCGCTGGAGCTGTACCTCGGCCAGATCGACGCCTTCATTGCCGTCGCGATCCTCGTCGGCTTCCGCTACCCGGCCGTCTGGGCCTTCCCGCTCCTGACGAAGGTCGCTCCCGGGATCGGCCTGCTGTGGTTCGCGATCCGCCGGGAATGGCGGGCGCTCGCGATCGCGGTCACCGCGACCGTCGCGGTCGCCGCGGTCTCGGCCGTGCTCGCGCCGGAGCTGTGGCGCGCGTGGTCCGATCTCCTCCGGCGGAGCCTGCTGGAGCGCCAGACGATCGAGGGCACGTATCTCGCGATTCCGGTCTGGCTGCGGCTGCCATTCGCGATCGCGATCATCGCCTGGGGCGCTCGCACGAACCGCCACTGGACCGTCCCGGTCGGCGTCCTGCTGGCGATGCCGATCCTGTGGATCAACGTCTTCACCCTGCTCGTCGCGGCGATCCCGCTGCGACCCGAGCCCGGCCTCACGCCCGCGCGGGCGTGGCTCCTTCGACACGGCGTCGTGCCGCCCGCGAACCCCGAGGAGGCCGGCGTGGCCGAGGGACGGACCGACCTTGAGGCGCCCCTCCGCGAGGGGCTTCGGCGCCTCCGCCGGCTGGCCCAGCCCCGGCCCTAGCTCCGCCGCCCGGCGGCTCCGGCGCCCGGCCGTGGCCCTCTAGGATGCCCACGTGCGGATGGACCGGCTCTGGGCGTTCCTCACGGCGATGCTCCCGGCCATCGCCGCGCTCATCGTCCCGATGCCGTCGGTCGACCTCGCGTACCACCTGCGCGCGGGAGCCTCGATTCTCGCCGGCCACGGGATCCCGGCCATCGACACCTGGACGTTCACCGCGGCCGGAACACCGTGGCTCGACCAGCAGTGGGGAGCGCAGGTCCTCTTGGCGGCCGTGTTCGGGGTCGTTGGCTGGACGGGCCTCGCGCTGCTGCGGGCGGCGCTCCTGGCGCTGACGTTCACGCTCGTCCGCCGCGCGGTCCGACACGCGTCCGGCGGCGCGCTCTCGCCGACCGTGGCGGCCATCCTCGCGCTGATCGCGTTCGCCGTCGCCGCGCCGGCCCTGGCCCTCCGTCCGCAGCTGTTCGCGATCCTGCTGTTCGCCGCGACGCTGTTGATCCTGGCGGCCCGGACGAGCCGCCCGGACCGCGTGTGGCTGCTGCCGCTGTTCGCCCTCGCCTGGGCGAGCCTGCATGGGACCTTCCCGCTGCTGCTCGTCCTCGTCGGCCTCGCCTTCGTCGAGGATCTCCTTGCGCGGCGCGACGTCGGGGCCGTTCGCCTGGCGATGGTCGGCGTGGCCTCGGCCGCGGCGACGCTCATCAATCCCTTCGGCGTCGACGTCTGGGCGTACGTGGCGAATGTCGCTTCCAACCCCGCGATCGCCGGCCAGGTGAGCGAATGGCGGCCGCCTTCGCCGCTGGAGCCGACCGGGACCCTGTTCTACGCCTCGCTCGCCTTCGCTGGGGTGGCCGCGCTGCTCCTGCTCGCCGCGGGGACGCGATCGCGGAAGCGTGCCGTGGCGTCGGCCGCGCCGCTCCTGGCCCTGGCCGCGTTCGGGACGCTGGGCGTCGCCACCGGTCGTGGTCTCGCCTGGTGGGCCCTGGTCGCGCCCGTCGCCATCGCTGCCCTCGTCGCCGCTCGGCGGCCGCTCGCGCCCGGCGGCCGCGACGCCTCGATCATCGCCCCGAGCTGGGTCCCGGAGGCGCTGCGTCCGCCGACGCCCGCCGGTCGGCCGCGCCGCCTCAACCTGCTGATCGCGGGCGGGCTGCTCGCCGCCTTCGTCGCGGTCCTACCGTCGTGGCGCGCGACGGGTCCAGCTGGTGTGCCCGAGGGCCTCCTCGCGCACGCGCCCCAGGCCCTGACGGCGCAGCTGCGTGGCCTCGTCGAGCGGGGTGTCCTGCCCGAGGGCGCGCGAGTCTGGAATCCGCAGCTGTGGGGCTCGTGGCTCGAGTTCGCCGTGCCCGAGGTTAGGGTCGCTCTCGATTCTCGCATCGAGCTCATCCCGGTCGACGTCTGGACCGACGCCGCGACCGTGAGCACCGCGACCGTGAGCGCCGCCAGCGGAGACTGGCGGCGGACCCTGGCGGGCCATGACATCGACGCCCTCGTCGTGGCGCCGGAGCAGTCGGCGCTCGCCGCGGCCCTCGAGGCGTCGGGTGGGCGATGGACCTACCGCGGCTCAGACGGTTCGATCTGGCTCTGGGGAAGTCTCGCCCCCACGATCCTCGGCTCGACGAGCCTGGACTCGGCGGCCGGCCACTGACCCCCGGCTACGGCCGGTAGCTGTCCCAGTAGCGCTCGGCGCGGCCGATCCCGCCCAGCGCGCCGACGCGGGCGGCCTCGAGTCGGACCGCGGATGCCATCTGCCGCTCACCGCCGAACAGCCGGTCGAGCTGGCTCTCGTAGAGGGCGATCCCGCGGACCTTGCGCTCGAGCTGGTCGGAGACGTCAGCAAACCGGGGCGTCAGGTGGACGTCGGTGGGGAGCCCCTCGAGGGCGCGGCTCGGCAGCTCGTCGAGCGAGGTGAAGCCCAGCCAGGAGGAGTACGGGAAGTCCTCGTAGAACGAGATCTTCCCCGCCCAGTCGGGCGCCGGCATGATCCATTGCTGCGGTTCCGCGAGGAGGCTCAGTCCGACCGACCGGCAGAGCTGGTGGTCGACGTGGCTGCCGACGCCGAGCGGGAAGTAGACGCTCTGGGGCTCGAGGCGGAGGATCTCGCGCCGCAGGATCTCGTACGGCGCGCCGTCGTCCGGGCGCGGCTGGCCGAGCAGCTGCTCGTCGCCCTCGTAGCCGCGGAAGACCGCGTCGGGGAGGTCGAGGAACACGATCGAGGCCTCGGCGTAGAGCGCGAATCGCTCGTCCTCCACGCGCCGAGCGGCAACGGCGTCACCGGCCGTCGCGGCCTCGACGACGTCCTCGGTGTAGATCGCTCCCTGCGTCGGGACCTCGTCGACGAGGACCTGGCCCGCCAGCGGACGGTTCCGGATGCTGGCGCGGCGGTACCACGAGGCGCGCTGCCAGAAGCGCTTCGCGGACGCGTCCGCGTCGGCCTGGGTCGCCTCGAGACGCTCGTCATCGGCGAGGAACGGCAGGGCACCCGAGCCGTCATCGACCGGGACGTCGGATGCGATCGCGGCGCGGTTGAAGGCCTCGGTCGCCGGCCAGATCGCCTTCGTCCCGAAGCCGAGGGCCTCGCGCTGGTAGGCGGTCATCTCGCCGCCGGGCGCGCTACCCGAGTAGACGGTCAGGATCGTGACGTTCTGGCCGAGCTCCCGGAGGCTCGCGATGAGACCGCCACACGACAGCGCGGCATCGTCGGGATGGGGCGAGATGAAGACGTGGGCCACTGCCGGGGGAGTATACGAAGCGTCTGCCGGTCGGCGTCAGGCGGTCCCAGCCTGACGGCCCGCGGATGCGCAATCGCAACCGCGGCGTCGCCGCCGGCCGGAGGGCCCGGCAGGCTTATGGCCCGCTGGCGCACAAGCCGGATCGTAGGACGGCTCGACCGTCCGTTCGTATGCACAGATTCGGGCGGCCGATGACGTCTTATGTTGGCGATGCCAGTCGCGGGTATGCGAAGCGCTGCCGGCCGGGCGACCGGCGCGGCGACCGGCGCGGCGACCAGCGCAGGCGGTCAGCGCAGGCGGCCGTCGTCACGCCCCACCCGCTCGCATGCCAGCGACGGACATCACCGAAACCGTTCCAGACCCGCCGGCCGATTCCGTGTATACGAAGGTCCGGCTCGCCAGGGTCCGCCGCCGGTATGGGGAGACCTCAGTGCGACTCGCGCGATTCCGACCCCGACCCGTCGCCCCACCAGCCGGCGAAGAGGTCTCTTCGAGCGCCCTCTGCCCACCCGGCCTCGCCCACGAGCGGCACGAACACGACGGCCCCCTCGGACCACTCGTCCCAGTCCCGGTCGCCGCGGCGCTCCACGACCAGCAGGTCCTGCTGGGACATCGAACCGACGGGGATCACGAGTCTCGCTCCCGTGGCCAGCTGCTCTCGCAGCGCGTCCGGCACGCTCGGCGCCGCGGCCGTGACGATGATCCCGTCCCACGGGGCTCCGCCTGGATCACCCACGCTGCCATCGCCGACCCGGACCTCGACGCCCTCGATGCCGAGCCGGTCGAGGCGCTCTGCCGCCCGCCCGGCGAGCTCCGCATGACGCTCGATCGTGGAGACCCGCGCACCGAGGCATGCGAGGACGGCGGCCTGGTACCCGGACCCGGTGCCGATCTCGAGGATCCGGTCGCCCGGCTCCACCTCGAGCAGCTCGGTCATCCGCGCGACGATGTACGGCTGGCTGATGGTCTGGCCGGATTCGATCGGCAGGGCCCGGTCGTCGTAGGCGAGATCAGGCGCTCCGGGCACGAACACCTCGCGCGGCACGCGCGCCATGCAGTCGAGGACCCGCCGGTCGCGAATCCCACGCCGCTCCAGCTGCTCCGTGACCATCGCCCGCCGCTGCCGGTCGGTGGCGAGGTTCGCGGCCTCGTCGCCGCCGGGCTGGGGGCGCTTCCGGCCCCACCGCATCGGCCGAGCATACGCCGCGGCAGCGAGGACTCTGGTCCGTCGCCGTTAGGGGGTACGGACGACGTCGCTGGGGTGGGGCAGTACCAGGCCCCGGGGGCCGGGCTCGCCGCCGTCAGCTCGACGCCGGACTCGGGGCAGGGCTCGCTGGCGCGGCGCTCGGGGACGCGGCGGGGCTCGAGGGGCTGGCGATAGGGCTGGCGACGGGGCTGGCGACAGGGCTGCCGGACGGGACGATGCTCTGCGATGGCGCGGCGCTCGGGATCACGGTCGGACCCGGCGTTCGTTGCGGCGTGAAGGCACCGCCCTTCCCGAAGGCCATCGCATACAGGAAGATCCCGAGGAAGATGAGCGTCGAGCCCGCGACGAACACGGCCGAGGCGCGATCGCGGATCCGAAGAGCCGGGTCGATCGTGAACGCGGCCTTGGTCGGCTTGCCGGCCACCACCTTCCCGGCTGCAGGCTTCCCACGAGTTCCGGCCGCGCCGGCCGCACCCGCTCCGACCGCACCACCTCCCGCGGCGCCGGCCCGTTCGCGCTCGCCGCGTCCGGGTCGCTCGCCGTGCTCGGCCTCGAGTGCCGCGACCTCGAGGTCATCGGCCTCCAGCTCCCGGGTCTCGTCCAAATCGTCCTCGAGCGGCTCGTCGAGGTCTTCGTCGCGGGGCGCGTCGTTCCGTGGGTCGGTCATCGGTTCGGTGTCGTCTCCGTGGAGGGCGGCCTAGGGCCCGGGAAGCGGGGCGAAGTGTACGCGAAGCCCTCGAGGGTCACGCATCCCGGACTGCCGGCACGAAGATCCCGGCGATGCCCGCTGCGACGGTCACGAGCCCGAACGCCCCGATGACGGCAGCCGCACCGAACGCCTGGCCGAGCACGCCCCCGATGCCCATCGCCAGGGTCATCGAGCCGAACACCACCGAGAACCGCAGGCCGAGAACCCGGCCCATGAGCTCGGGCGGCGTCCGCCGTTGGAACAACGTCTGGCTCGGGATGACGAACGCGAGGTTCCCAACGCCCGTCCCGAAGGCGAGTCCGATCGCGAGGTAGAGATTGCCGGTCATCGCCAGCGCGGCGACGAGGGCGCCCGTCGCCACGTACCCCAGGATGACCATTCGGCCGAGCGCGAGGCGCGAGCCGATGAGACCGATCAGGAACCCACCGACGAGGTTGCCGGCCCCGATCGCGCCCTCGAGGAACGAGTACACGGCCGTGTCATCGAAACCCATCCCGTCGACGACGTCCCGCGCGTACACGGGCGTCAGGGCCAGGAAGATGCCGAGCATGAACTGCGCGGCGATCGCCTGGATCGTGTTGGCCAGCAGGACCGAATCGCCGCGCAGGAATCGCCAGCCATCGCGGAGCTCATCGCCGAATCTCGCCACCGCGGCCCCGACGCCCCGCGCCCGCTCGGCGGCCGCGTCGATCGCCTCGGCCCCCGCTCTGGCCAGCGGCGCCACCGAGATCGAGGCGATCAGGATCGCCGAGCCGACGTACGTCACCGCGTCGAGCCAGAAGGCCAGCGGCAGCTGGCTCCCGAGCAGGGCCACGAACAGGCCCGCGATGACGTAGCCGCCGATATCGGCGAACGTCTCGCCGATCCACAGCGCCGAATTCGCCGCGACGAGGTCGTCCGGCTGGACCATCCGCGGCAGGATCGCCCCCTTCGCCGGCCGGAAGAAGATCGAGATCGTCGTCACGATGAAGACGAGGGGGTAGACCAGGACGAGGTTCGTCACCGCGGCGATCGGGATGAGGAGCACGACCCCCGCGCGGAGCAGGTCGCTGACGATCATGACCTCGCGATGGTCCCAGCGATCGACGAGCGTCCCGGCGATCGGCCCGAAGAGCAGGTTCGGCAGGGTCGCGACGAGGAACACCGCCCCGACTGCGATCGGTGAGTTGGTCGCGTTGAGGATCAGGAATGCCAGCGCGACCTGGTGGATCCGGTCGCCGACGAGGCTGACGAGCTGGCCCGTCCACAGCGCGGAGAAGCTCGAATCGAGGGCGAGCCGGACGTACGGGTGGCGCCGGACGCGCTCGAGGATCGGGGGGATGCCCGGGATTGCCCGCCGACGGGCGGTCGGGATCGTGCCCTCGCCTCGCAGCGCCGCTCCGCCCAGGACCAGCGGCCGCTCCAGCGCGGCCGCACTCACGAGCCCGCCGTCGGCCGTCAGCTCCAGGCCCGCCTCGGCCGCCGGCTCGAGCGCGCCGCGGCCGATCGACGCGACCCGACGGCGGATCGCCGCGGCGCTCGCCTCGTCGAGCTCGATCGGCTGGCGGACGGTGATCGCGAACAGGAAGAACGCCAGGCCCGCGGCGAGGAACAGGTCGCCGATGCTGGCGACGTTGCGGAGGAACGGGATGGGGATCGGGATGATGTCGCCCAACGGTCCAGCGAGGGCCAGGAAGTCGCCCGGGATCGCACCACCGACGGGCGTCCCGACGATCCGGTGGAACGGCGTCGCGAAGGCCTCGTCGCCGAGGCCCGCCGCGATGATGCTCGGCTCCCAAACGGGCATGGAGCCGCCGTTCGTGACCACGGCCACGGCATTCATCAGGATGCCCACGAAGGCGAGTGGCAGGCCCGGCTGCTCGCGGTTCAGCCACAGCCCGATGAGCAGCAGGGCGAAGCCGCCCGCGAACAGCGGCAGGCGCAGCGCCTCCGCCGGGTCGTTCCCAGCCTCGATCGCGAACTGCGTCGCGTACCGCAGGATGAGGCCCAGGAACAGCAGCTGGACCATCCGCAGGCGGACGCTCGCGAGGTTGTCCAGCCGGCCGCCGGCCAGCAGCCCCAGCCCGAGGCCCACGACGAGGCTCAGGATCAGCACGGGATCATCCCGCCGGCGCCCTCCACGGCGCCATTCTCACAGGCGCGGGCGGGCAGCGAGGGCCGACCGCGAGGCTCGAGGCGGCGGCGCCGAGCCGCCTCGCTCAGGCGAGATCCGCCGCGGGAGAGCCGGGGGCGGGCGCTTCCTGCGCCGCCCGTGCCGCCGCGATCTGGCCGAGCGTCGGAATCGACCGAAGCTCGGGCCGCCCGGGATCGGCCACGTCCTCGGCCCAGGTCGTCTTCATGAAGGCGTCGACGATCTCAGGGTCGAACTGGACGCCGGCGAACTTCCGGAGCTCGGCGATGGCCAGCTCCCGCGACAGCGCCTTGCGGTACGGGCGGTCGGCGGTCATCGCCTCGAACGCGTCGGCGACGTGGAGGATCCGGGCGAGCTTCGGGATCTCGTCGCCCATGAGGCGATCCGGATAGCCGGAGCCGTTGTACCACTCGTGGTGATGTCGGATCACCGGCAGCTCGGCGGCCAGCCGGTCGACCGGCCCGATGATCTGGGCGCCGAGGACGGGGTGGGCGTTCATCGTGATCCGCTCCTCGCGGGTCAGCTTGCCTTGCTTCAGCAGCACGCTGTCGGGCACGCCGATCTTCCCCACGTCGTGGAGCAGGCCGCCCCACTCCAGCGCCTCGAGCTCGGCCGCCGACACCCGCATCGCACGCCCGATGTCGACCGAGATCGCCCGCACCCGCTGGCTGTGCTTGCTCGTGAACGGGTCCCGCTTGTCCACGGCCTCAGCCAGCGCCCCGATCGTCTGCGTGAACATCTCCCGCATCTCGACGAACCGCTGGTAGGCGAGTCGCGTTGTGGCAAGCGGGATGCCAAACAGCAACGTGGTCCACCACCCCGCGAGCTGGTACATGGCGGCCATCAGCCAACCGAGCGGCGCGAGCGCCGCGAGACTGACGCCGAACTCTCCTAGGCCTCCTACGAGCAGCTCTCGGTAGCCGGTACCGGTGCGCAGCGATACCAGCGCAGACGCCAAGAGGAGGTTCAAAGCGAAGTAGGCAGCCGCGCCCGCCAGCAGCGCGGCGAAGCCCGCCTCGAGGCTCGCCGATTGGGGCGATATGGCTTCGATCACGACACCGCACGACACCGCCGGCAACACGATGCCTGCGTGATTCGCCAAGGTGCCGTACCAGGGAATGCGACCTCGGAGCTCTCGGACTTCGGTTGTGCCCACCAGCGCAACCCAGCCCCCGACTGCCGGCCCACCGAGGTACGTGGCCGCAATAATGGGCGCAATCGAGACGGCGATGAGGATGCCCCGGGGCATGCGAACGGGAAGCGCCGACGTCAAGAGGGCGAGGAACGTCCAGAACGCAACCCCTGCGAGGATCTCCCATTGGCTCGCAGGTGCGTCCGAGTCAAGCGGGATGGCGATCCCTGGCTTGAAGCCAAAGAAGCTCGTGATCCCGAGCGCAACAACGCTCGCGACCACGAGCCCGGTCACATAGGCCTTGAGGGCTGTTGGCATTAGGGACCCGTACTTCCGGCCGATGGGTTCTGGAACTCTAGTTCCTCGCCACCATCAGCGGAATAGGACTAAGGTACCTACCAACCCTTGAGGGAAGCGCCTCCTGCCAGTGCCATCGCGGCGACAGCACTGAGGGTGATGAAGAGGCGGTAGAGCCGGTCTCGCATCCGAGGTCTCCTTGCTCTACCAGCCCTTAAGGCTGCGATCGGCCGTCACGCTCGTCCTCCTCGCGGTCTCCTCGCTCCCTCCGGAGACGAGAAAACCGACCAGACACGCGGTCGGGCGGTTGCACTACTCGCGCGGCCCCACCCTAAGTGCCCATTTCAGGTGAAGCTTCAGCGCGTCCGAGCGTTCTTTGTGGCTGCTCTAGTACTGAAGTACCAGACAGGGCGGGACTATAGGAATCCCGCTCCACACCGGTCAATACGCATGTGTACCTATCCCCACGAGGGCTATCAGAAGAGGTCAGCGAGTGGCGTTGGCTCCAGTCCCAGGCTGCGCATGGCGGCGGCGTATTGCCCGTACTTCTCCGCAGCGGCCGCATGCGCGCCAGCGAGGCGATACAGGTGGACAAGAGCCAGTTGGATCTCCTCCGACTCTGGCTCGAGCTCTGCAGCTCGTTCGGCTAGGTACGTTCCCCTCTGAAAACGGCCTGCATCGATGTCGTCTCGAATGGCGAGCTCCGTGACCCTGAGATAGGCGGCGTGAAGAGAGTCACGGTATCCAGTCGCCCAGTCTTCGTACGCGAAATCTAGGGCGAAGCGGCCGCGATATTGGTTGGAGAGTTCGAGGACCGGGTCCTCGGTACCCTCTTGGGAGGGTGTCGCGATCAGGTCCAAGCACCTGCGACTTCGCGCATCTATAAGCTCCACGTCGAGCCAGACCATCTCGCCGTCTTGCATGACGTAGCCAGGCGAAAGGTCATCGCGGTAGTCCGGCTCGAGTAGCCGACGCAGGAAATACACCGTCTGGTTTAGCGAGTTCAACGCCGCGGCCGGTGACTGCTCGGGCCACAGACTCTCGATCACCTCCTCCCGCGTCGCTGCGAGGTGCGGTCGGGTGAGAAGCAAGCAGACTAGGGCAAGGACTTTCCGCCGCACCTGGGAGGCGTCAACAACTCGATCTCCGATCGCTATCTGTACGCGTCCAAGGTCCTCTACAAAGACGCGCGGCGCGAGGCGGCGCGCGAGCCCTTGTCCGAGCCTGTGCGCGCGCGGGTCACGGATGGCTTTGCTGAGCGACCTCAACAGCGCGACGTCGGTTCGCTCCCCAATATCCTCCAGCAACTGAGCCGCGGCGAGTCGCTCATTCGCTGACCCCGTGTGGACCTTCAGGCGTGCGGCTGACCGCCACCGCCACGGACGTAGCGCGGCCTCTCGCCTAATGGTCTCGACGGCTGACGGCTTCAGATCCGGAAGGCGCCGCACGACCGCGTCTGCGAGCATGTTGAGGACCACGGGTGCCTCAGACGCGGCGCGCTCGATCTCGTCCGAGGGGTCCCTACTCCCCTCACCGAGCGCTTGGAGCAGGACACCAAATCTGTGCCACAGGCGCGCACCCTGTCGGGAGGCGAGAGCCGTCCCAGTCGAGACCTCACTAAGTCTTTGGCGATCGGCGATGACATCGACGAGTCCCCGCACGAGGTGCCGTCGAGCCTCGAAGGCCACGGACGAACGTGGTTCGCCAAACCGAAACAGGGCTACTTGTCGGGACGCGGAATCCGTGTCTCCCAGCCGCAGAGAGATAAGCGCCCTTGCCATGAGTGCTTGTTCGCCGTTGTCGGTATCAGGCCTGATCTGATCGTCGACCTGTCGCAAGAACGGCGTCGCTCGGTCTGGTTCGCCGGTCAAGGCCTCGAGTTGACCCACTTCGATCGCAAGCTCGAGAGCCTGGCCGGCGGGTGCTTGCTTAGCGGCGATGTCGACTTCCGCGCGTGCGGCGACGATCTCCCCAAGGAATGCGAGGGCAGTCGCACGCGCCAGGCGGGCGGAGATCAACTCGACTCCCGCGGATGTCGTGGCGAGGAGGTCGATCGCCTCTTCCGAACTCGTAAGGGCCTCCTGCTCGCGCCCCAGCGCCATGAGTAAGTGCGCACGGTTGAGGAGTGCGACACCGAGGAAGTGATGTTCGCGGCGGTTCCGCAGCGACTCAATCAGGGCCTGCATTTCGCGCTCAGCGAGCTCGACGGACCCGTAGACGGACGTCTCAAGAGTCCGCTGGTAGACCCGTCCGATCTCCGCGAGCTCTCGGCGAGAGGACTGCTCGAGGAGGCGGCCGGCGTCGAGGGCGCCGGCCACGTCGCCGGCGAGGGAGCGAGCGGTCACGAGGTTGAGGAGCACGGCCGTGGACGATGGGTCGGCGCTCCAGGCCTGCTCGGCCAGCGCGAGCCCTTCGGCGGCGTCGGCGCGCTGCTGCGCGAGCCGCGAGGCGATGATCAGGCCCGGCGCGCCGTGCAGCTCGCCGCCGGGCAGGCCGCTCGCGAGGCCCTGGGCGGCGGCATACGCGCCCGTGGCCAGGATCGCCTCGACGGCTCCGCCGAGGACCCGGGCGGCGCTGGCGAGATCGCCGGCCGCAAGGTGGTGCCGGGCGGACGTCTGCCAGTCGATCGACTCTGCGGCTGCGGCGATCCTCGCGTGGATGGCCCGGACCTCGCCGGGGCCGACCCAGCGGGCGAGCCGGGCCTGAAGGAAGTCGCGCACCAGCGGGTGGGCCCGCGCGATGTGGCGCGTGTTGGGGCCGCCCTTGCCGAGCAGTCCGAGACGCTCGCCCTCGTCCATCCAGCGGGCCACCTCGGTCGCGGGCACGTCCGCCGCCACCCGGCCGAGCGGAAGATCGATCGTCTCGAGCAACGACGTTCGCATCAGGAACGCCTGGAGTTCCGGTGGGAGGTCGCCGATGACCTCCTCGGCGAGGTAGTCGTAGAGGTGTCCTTCGGCGCCACTGAGCGACGAGATGAACGACCGAGTCTGGGCCGGGTCCCGGTCGTGGATCGCCGTCCTGACGAGCTGCAGCGAGGCCGCCCAGCCCTCGGTTCGGCGGGTGAGCTCGGCGAGCAGCCCCGGTTCGAGGCGCATCGCGTACGTCTCGCGGAACAATCGCTCCGTCTCGACGGCGTCGAAGCGCAGGTCGTCCGTCGCGAGCTCCGCCACCTCGCCGAGCGCGCGCAGCCGGGCCAGTCGCAGCGGCGGCTCGCGGCGGCTCGCGAAGACGAGACTCAGCCGTTCGGGGGCGCGAGCCAGGAGCTCGCGGACGACGTACCGCACGTCCGGGGCGTCGTCGACGAGGTGGAAGTCATCGAGCACGAGCGCCGTCGCGTCGCTCGGCAGGCCGCCGAGCTCGCGGAGGAACGTGTCCACGACCATGTCGCGTGGCGGCGCCGCGGTTGCGACCTCGCGGAGCAGCGACGACGTCGCTTGCCCGAACGACGGCATGTGGACGCGGACGGCGGCGACGAGGTAGGCGAGAAACCCGACCCAGTCCCGGTCCCCGTGGTCGAGCCGGTACCAGAGCACGCGAATCCGGCTGCGTCGGGTGAAGTCGGCCAGCAGGGTCGTCTTGCCGTAGCCGGCCTCGGCGAGGACGAGGACGGCCCGCCGGTGGATCTTGACCGAGAGCCACTCGAGGAGCCGATCGCGAGCCAGGGTCTCCTCGCGAAGTGGCGGGGCCTGGACCTTCGAGACGTGGACCGGGTACTCGGACATGCCGCCGAGAAGCCCTCCGGCTGTGGCGAGACTGGCCGAGGCCGATCCAGGGACGATGGTGATCCGGGGGCGAGGCGGCTCGGGCGGCGGGAACGATAGGGACGCCGCGTGACGCGTGTCAACGGCGAGAGCGGCCCGTCGTGATCGCGGCATGGCCGGCATCTTGCGGCGTGCCGCTCACCGGTCGATTACCCCACTGTGGAGAGGCTGTGGATAGTCCCTCAGCCCTCGTACTCGAAGCCGATCTTGAGCTCGACCTGGTACTCGACGATCTCGCCGTCCTCGACCCTGGCCGTCGACTTCACGACCTCGATCGTCTGGATGTTCCGGACGGTCCGGGCGGCTGTCGAGACGGCCTGGCGCGCTGCGTCGCTCCACGACGCCGGGCTCGTCCCGACCATCTCGCGGATGATGATCACGCCCATCTTCGGTCCCTCCGGCTGCGAGGCGGTCGCTGTTCGCTGCTCGCGCGATCGACGCGGCGACGCGCTTGCCGAGGGAGTGTAGGCAGGGTGGTGGTGGGGCCGCGGATGCCGGTGGGGCGCCAAAGAGCGGCCTCAGTGTCTCGCTCGTGCGCCGCCGCGGCCGCCGGCTACCTCCCGCGGCCCCCGCGGGCCCCGACGTGGTTCGGGATCAGCCGCTGACGGGTGCGGCGGCTGGCTGGATGAGCCCGGCGCGGACCTTGTCGAAGCAGCTGCTGCAGTAGACCGGGCGGTCCGTGCGTGGCGCGAAGGGCACCATCGCCTGGTTGCCGCAGGCGTTGCAGACGGCGGCGTGGTACTCGCGCGGCCCGCCGGTCCGAGCGCGCTTCGCGACGGCGCGACAGTTCGGGCAGCGCTGGGGGATGTTGAGGAGGCCCTTCTCGGCAAAGAACCGCTGCTCGCCGGCGGAGAAGGTGAAGTTCTCGCCGCAGTCGCGGCAGCTCAGGGATCGGTCCTCGTACACGCCGTCCGTCCTCCGATCGAGGGTCGCGTATGGTGCGTCTCGTCCCCCGACCGTTCTCCCGGAGCAGGCTCGCGAACGCGATCCTGGGGCTCGGCTCCAGGGCACGGTCCGAAACTCGTGCCCGTGAGAATACGGGGAGCGTCAAGGGCCTCGAGCAGCCACCGGAGGATGCAACCGAGCGGCCCGAAGGGCGTCTGGAGGGCGATGATGAGCGATCGCAGGCGTCGGGCCCCCACGATCGTCGTGCTGATCGCCGCGATCAGCCCGGTGGTCATTGCCTGCGGGCCGATGCCCAGCGGCACCGCCGCGCCGGCTTCGGGCCCGGGCGCGATCGACCACCCGATGGGCGCCGGCGACCTGATCCTGCGGCTCTCGTCCGGCGGCGGCTTCGCGGGCCTCGAGATGCGGCCGACCGTGAGCCTCTACGGCGACGGGACATTGGTCTTTCGCGACCCGGGCGAAGCGACACCACCCGCGCTCGGCACCGTCCGCCGGGCACCGCCGTGGAGGGCCGTTCGCCTCGCCGAATCGGAGGTGCAGCGGTGGCTCGCCGACGCCCTGGACTCGGGGCTCCGGAACGCCGCGGCCCACTATTCGCGCCCCGGCGCCGACTTCTTCACGACGGAGTTCCGATTGCGCGCGGCCGGGCTCGACAGGACGGTCTCGGTGTTCGGGCTGGAGCTGCCGCCCGAGCCGGGCCAGCCGGACTCGGCGATCTTCGCCTCGCTCGCGGGCTTCGCCGGGCGATTGACGACGTTCGTCGGGAACCTGGATGGCACGCCGCCCTGGGAGCCCACCGGGTACCACGCGACGATCTGGCGAGCCGGCGCCGGCGAGGGCCCGGCCCGACCATGGCCATGGCCGGAGCTCCGGCTCGAGGATTTCGAGGCGGGCCAGCAGGAGCTGCAGCTCGTTCGGGTGATGGCCCCGGCCGAGGTGGCCGCGATCGGGATCGAGGGATACGAGGGTGGGCTCGAGGGGCTGATCGTCGTCGCGCCCGACGGCGACCCCTATCGCGTCAGAGTGCGGCCGCTGCTTCCGGACGAGGTCCCGCCCCGGTAGCGCCCTCGCCGGGGACCGGCTGGTGATCGACCAGCCGGCCGTCACTCAGCTCGAGGACCCGGTCCGCCAGGTCGATGAGCATCGGGTCGTGGGTCGCGACGATCGCGGTCGTGCCCTCGTGGACGACGATCGACCGGACGAGGGCCATGACGTCGTGGCCCGTCTGGGAGTCGAGCTGCCCGGTCGGCTCGTCGGCGATGAGCAGCGACGGCCGGTTCGCCAGCGCCCGGGCGATCGCTACGCGCTGCTGCTCGCCGCCGGAGAGCTCGTGGGGCCGGTGCTTCGCGCGATCGCCGAGCCCGACCATGTGCAGCAGCTCCGAGACGCGCTGATCGCGCTCCCGAGGTTCGACCCCGACCATCCGCATCGGGATCTCGACGTTCTCCGCGGCGGAGAGGATGGGCAGGAGCCCGAACGCCTGGAAGATGAACCCGATCGTCCGCCGGCGGAACGGCACGAGCTCGGCCTCGCTCATCTCCGAGACGGGCAGGCCGGTGACCTGGACCCGGCCGCGGGTCGGCTTGTCGAGCGCCCCGATCAGCGACAGGAGGGTCGTCTTGCCCGAACCAGACCGGCCCCGAACCGCCACGAGCTGGCCCGGATCAACGGTGAGGCTGATCCCGTCGACGGCATGGACCACGCTGTTGCCGACGACGTACTCGCGGACGAGGTCGCTGGTGACGACGATCGGCTCGGTCATCGCTCGACCCCGTCCGGCCAGATCTCGATATGGTCGTCCTCGAGGACGAGCCGAACTCGCTGGCGGAGGCCGAGCGCCGCGACGTGGGCCTTGGGCAGCTGGAGGCGCCCGACTCGATCCAGCACCGCGTACTCCTCGGCGATCACGTGATGGTGGCCCGCCTCGGACTGCGACTGGCGCCGAAGGGTCTCGGTGCTCGTCCGCCCATCCCGGATGGCGATCGTGCGGCTCACCTGCTCGCTCACGAGCGGGTCGTGGGTCACGACGACGATCGTCACCCCGAGGCTCCGGTTGATGTCGCGCAGCAGCTCGAAGACCTCGTGCGCCGTCTCCGAGTCCAGCTCGCCCGTTGGCTCGTCGGCGAGGATCAGGGCCGGCTGGTTGGCGAGGGCGACGGCGATCGCGACCCGCTGCTGCTCGCCCCCCGACAGCATCGATGGCCGGTGATCCGCACGGTCCGCGAGCCCGACGAGCCCGAGGAGTGATGCGGCTCGGGCGTCTCGCTCGGCCTTCGGGACGCCCTCGAGCAGCATCGGCAGCTCGACGTTCTCGCGGGCCGTGAGGTATGGCATCAGATTCCTCGCGGTCTGCTGCCAGATGAACCCGAGGACCTTGCGCCGGTAGATCGTTCGCTCGGCGGGACCCATCTCGCCCACGAGATGCCCGGCCACGACGACGCGCCCGGCGGACGGCGTGTCCAGTCCGCCCAGGATGCTGAGCAGGGTGCTCTTGCCGCTGCCCGATGCCCCGACGATCGCGATGAACTCGCCCCGCTCGACCAGCAGGTCCAGACCCTGCAGTGCGACCACCTCGAGGTCAGCGACCTTGAAGATCTTCACGAGGTTTTCGCACTCGATGAGCAGGCCGCCGGCGTCGGCCGGGGTGGCCGCGGCAGCCGTGCTTGCGGGGGCGGGTACGGGGATCGTCTGGCTCACGCGTCACCCGCTCTCAGGGCGTCCACGACCGATGCCCGGCGGGCCAGCCAGGTGCTCGCCGCGATCGAGACCAGGACGAGCCCGACGAGCAGCCCGGCCACGCTGGCCAACCCCGGCCAGTCGAGGTAGATCCGGTAGGCCGTGGCCCCGCCGAGGAAGGCGTCGAGCCCGAGGCTCGGCTCGAGGAGGACTCCGAGCGCGACGCCCATCGCGATCCCGGGCCCGAGCGCCAGGAGGATCGGCAGCCCGTGCTCGACGATCAGGATCCCCGCCGACTGCCCGGACGACAGCCCCAGTGGCCGCAGGAAGGCGAGGTCCTGGGCGCGCCGAGTCGCCGTCAGCACGAGGGCGGCGATGATCGCCACGGCCGCATAGCAGACGGCGGCGGCGAGGGCGAGGCGGAATCCATTGGCCACGACGCCGATCAGCGGTGCGGCCCGCAGCTCCTCCAACCAGCGATGACGCGACGTGACGACCGCGCCGCCGCCCGCTGCACCCTCGGCGACGGCAGTCCGGAGGCCATCCTCGGCGGCCTCGGAGCCGCGGACGAACAGGACGTTCGGGACGAGCCTGCCGGGCGCCCCCGCGGACACGAACGAGATCGGCGCGACGAGAAAGGTGCCTTCGCTGATGACGCCCGGCACGGACGGCCGGATGGCCACGATCCGGAAGTACAGCGTCGCGTCGCCGACGCGCACCCGGGTCGAGTCGCCGACCCGGATGGGTTCGGCGCCCTGGGGCAAGGTGGCGGAGAGGATCGCGGGCACCGGGTTGTCCGCGGTCCCAACGGTGCCCTCGGGCGAGGCGAGCATCTCGGCGGGCCACTCCGGTGAGACCGGCGATCCCGCCACCGCCGCATACGCCGGGGCGTCGATGGCGACGAGCTGGATGCGCGCGAACAGCGCGGCTGCGATCGAGAACGAGACGCTCGGGTTGATGGTGGCCGTCGCCACGGCTTCGACGCCCGGCACCGCGAGCGCGTCCACGCGCCCGAGGCTCGTCCCATACTCCGTCTCGACCCGATAGTCCGCGCCCACCTCTCGCCATGATGCCTCGACCTGGCCGCGGTCGAGACCGGCCATGACGACGAGGGCGAAGGAGCCGAACGCAGCCGTCGAGAGGAGGACGAGCATCGGCAGCGTTGCGAAGGATGGCCGCCGGCTGACGTTCCGGAGCCCGAGCACGGGGACGAGATCCCGGCGGCGCGCCGCGAGCCAGCCGAGGAACCGGACCGGCAGCGGGTAGACGCGTGCGGTCACGATCCCGGCGGCGAAGCCGGCGAGCATCGGCACGCCGGCGAGGAACGGGTCGAAGCGCACCGGGTTCCGCCCCGCCGTCCCGATCGTCAGGCCCCGCTGCTGCAGCAGGGCGATGCCGACGACCGCCAGGCCGACGGCCGTCCCTTCGAGCACGAGCCGGCGGGCTCCGGCGCCTTCCACCGGCACCTGGGTCGAGCGCTGGCTCTCGTCGATCGGGCGGCGCAGGGCGAGCGCGGCGGCGACGGTGAGCATGGCCGCCCCGCCGAGGGCCGCGAGGAGGACCGCGGCGATTGACAGGTCACTGGGCCGTCCCGGTACCAGGAGCACGGCCAGCGCGTAGCCCGCGACGGCGCCGGCCCCTCCGAACACGAGACCCTCCCAGAGCTGGGCGCCGAGAAGGAGCAGCGGCGACGCGCCACGGCTGCGCGTGAGCGCGATGGCCGCCCGCCGGCCATTGTTGAGGAGCACGGCCAGCATTCCGATCGCCGCCGCGGCGAGGGCCAGCGGCCCGATCGCCGCCACTGACAGGACGGCGTCGGAGGAGGATCGCTGGGCGAGGTAGCGCGAGATGATCGCGACGAGCTCGGTTCGCAGGAACGGCAGGTCGGTGCCCGTCGCCCCAATCGTCGAGCGCGGGAACGTCGTCTCGAGGCGGCGCAGGGACTCGGTCGCGGTCTCCAGCCCGCCGGCGTCGAGGCGTCCGGGATCGACGAAGTAGCGCCACGAATAGCGGAGCGGCAGGCCCGATGCGACGAGGTCCGGCAGCGCGTCGGGCGCGATCAGCGCGGTGGCGTAGATGATCGCCTCGTTGATGGTGTAGAACGCCCCGACGTGCTCGAGGCGATTGTCGCCGTACCAGATCGCCGCGGTCGGGTCGTCGATCTCGAAGAGCCCGACGATCTCGATCCGGATCCTGTATGGGCCGAGCAGGGGGTCGGAGAGCAGCGGATCGGAGCCGTCGACCGCGGCGTCGAAGGCCTGTCCGACGGCCAGCCCGGATTCCTCGGCCGTCGTCGTCGAGACGGCGATCTCGATCCGCCCGGCCGATTCGCTGGGACCCTCCGACGGCTCGAAGATGGGCGCCGGGTCGAGCCGCTCCCCGGTCGACGCGGGCCAGCGGCCGTCGACGAGCCGGATCGCATCATCGAGCCCCGACTGGTGCCGCAACGTGATGAAGGTCGTGTACTGGGGCGGCTGGAGGACGCTGAACCGCGGGGTCGTGGCCACGAGCTGGCGATCTGCGATCAGGGCCTGGACCGGGTCGCCGAACAGGTTGAAGAAGCCGCTGCCCATGGTCTCGAGCGCCACGGACGGGTCATCCTCGCGCCGCAGCGACAGGTCCTTGGAGAGCTCGACGTTGCGGCGGCTCGCGGCTGCGTCGCCGAGGGTGTCCCGCAGGCCGGCATCGGCCACGGCGTTGTACAGCCGCGGCGCTGACGCCCCGAGGAAGCTCGTGACGCCGACGAGCGCGACGATCAGGGCCAGCATGCCGACCTCGACGCGCATCCGCTTCAGCAGGAAGGCCGCTGCCCAGATGCCACGCATCGTCAGTCCTCGCCCATCCGCAGGACGCCGCCGACGCCCGCCCGCCGGATCGAGCGTCCCAGCGCGATCAGCGTGATCGCCAGCGCCGCCGCGCTGATCGCCTCGAGCACGAGGACGCTCAGCCACGGCACGTCGATCGCGACCGGGGGGAACGGTGTCGTCCCCGTCTGGCTGACGGTGATGAACGGCAGCACGACCCAGCCGATGACAAGCCCGAGGCCGGTGCCGGCCGCGAGCGAGACGATCACCACCCCGGCATTCTCCAGCCACAGCCAGGCCGAGAGCTGATCGGGCGACAGGCCGAGGGCCCGCAGGAGCGCGAACTCGGTCCGGCGCTGGCGGGCCGAGACCGTCGCGCTGACCGCCAGCCCGATGACCGCGAACAGGCCCGCGGCGACGAACCCGAGCGACAGCGCGCCGATCATCCCGACCGCGAGCGGCTCCGTCGTCAGCCGTGCCCGCGTCTCCGCCCGGCTCACGACCGACGCCCCGCCGAAGGCGCCCGTCGCCCGTCCCGCGACGAGGTCAGGGGACGCGTCGGCAGTGAGCGCCAGCCACCAGTCGTCGGCCGTCTCGACGTGCCCGCTTGATGCGTACCGGATGGCGGCGAAGGTCGGGAGGTCGGCGATCACCAGTGGCCGGTCGTGGCGTGTCGTCGGGAAGCCCTCGACCTCGCCGACGATCCGCAGGCCCCGCGGGCCACCTGGCATTTGCACGGTGACGAGATCGCCCGGCGCGGCCTTGAGGGCCCGGAGGAGGGTTCCGTTCGCGACGATCGGCATCGCGGCGCCGGCGAGACTCGCGATGCTGGCGCGCGTGAGCCGCAAGCCGAACCGCCCGTTCGGGGTGTATGGCGGCAACTGCAGCGGGACGCCGACCTGGCCGCCGACCGCCGGCTCGAACGTGCTCTCCCCCGGCTCCCCCGTCACGTAGGTCGCTGCCCAGCCGTCGGGCGATCCGACGACGATGGGCACCCATCGGGCATCGGGCCCGGGACCGGCAGCGCCGAGCCCGTTCAGCAGGACGTGGCCGCTGGCCTCGTAGTCAACGAACATCTGCGATTGCGAGCCCTCGATCTGCAGATCGAGCCCCACGACCTCGAGCGGGTAGTCGAGCGGCGTGGCGGCGGCGTCCGGGATCGGGATCTCCAGGCGCTGCGGACCCGGGATGCGCTGGACCCCCTCGGCGGCGAACCGGTGGAACAACCCCCGCGAATCGCGGATCGTGATGGCGGGTGACAGTCGCAAGTCCCGCTCGATGACCGCCGGATCGACCGGCCGAGCAATGGCCTCGCCCGATTCGTAGTCGTAGTCGAACTCGACGGCCCGGTCGAGCAGCACGGTCACGTACATCGCCAGCCGGGAGGGCGTGCCCGGCACGGCCAGGCCCGTCAGTGCCGGCCGAGCTTCGAACAGGGCGTCGAGGGCGGTCCGGCGCTCGAGGGCGGCGCTGGCGGTGACGCCCGTGACGGCCGCGCCGGCGCTCGCGGCGTCGAGCTCCACGAGGTCACCGGTTCCCGAGGTCCGGGTGAAGCGCACGCTGTCGCGGGCCAGCGACATGACCGCGGCGACCCCGGGCAGGGCCGCGTACGCCGGCCCGATGGCGGCCGGATCGACACCGCCGCCCCCGGGTCCGCGGCTGACCCGGAGGTCCGCGCCGGCCTGGTAGTCCGCCTGCTCGCGCTGCGACCCTGTCCAGGTCGTGCCGTAGGCGACCGAGAACACGCCCATCGCCACCGCCAGCATGATCAGCATCGCCGTCCGCGTGTAGCGCAGCGGGCGACGGGCCAGCTGCCGGGCGCCGAGCGAGCCGACGAGGCTCCGGCCGCGGGTGGTGGCCAGGTCGGCCAGGTGCGCGAGCAACGGCACGATCCGCAGGGCCAGCACGCCCCCGGCCAGGATCCCGATCGCGGGCGCCGCGATCAGCAGCGGATCGACGCCGAGGGTGCCGCGCACCGAGCGGGTCAGCGGGCTGCCATAGAGCTGGAGCTGCCACAGCCCGATCGCGGTGATCGCCAGGAGTGCCACGTCGAGCCCGACCCGCTGGCCGAGCGGCCGCGTCCCCGGCCGCGCCGTCACGGACCGCTCGGTCGCGAACGACCGCGCGGCGACGAAGGCCGGCAGCACGATGAGGACCGCGCAGCCGACGGCGGCCACGCCCGACACCACGAACGCATCGGAGGAGATCTGCGGGGCGATATCCAGCCCGATGCCGGCGAGCGGCCCGGCGAGGTTGAAGAGCTGGAGCGCAATCGCCGCGAGCCACGGCCCCAGGAGGGCCCCGGGTACGGCGAGCAGGAGCGCCTCGGCGAGGGCGAGGAGCGCGACCTGGCGGGTGCTCGCCCCGCGCGACCGGAGGAGCGCCGTGTCGACGCGGCGATGGTCGACGATCAGGTCGGCGGTCAGCGCGATCGCGTAACCGGCGAGGACTGCCAGCTGCACCAGCAGCAGCAGCACGCCCGTGCGACTCACGAGGAGCGAGCGCTCGGCGCTGGCGAGCAGGGCCGGAAGCCCGGTGTTCGTGTCCGGGAACTCGCCCGGAAGGGCCTCGGTCATCCGGGTCGGCAGCTGCTCCATCCGCAGTCGAAGGCCGGTCACGCCGGCGATCGGGATCGCGTCGATGTCGGGAAAGGCGTGCCATGACAGCCGAAGACTCCCGGCGACGGCTCGCGCGAGGAGGTCGTCACGGGTGGTCAGCAGCGGCCCGAAGGTTCGATAGTCGCCGCCCTCGGTCCGGCCGTCGAGGAGCGACGGATCGTCCCACCAGTACGCTGCGCCGCGGTCGGTGGGCCGGTAGATCGCGCTCACGACGGCCGCCACGACGAGCTCGCGATCGAGTCGGCTCGTCAGGGACAGCATCCGCCCGACCTCGAGTCCGAGGGTCGTCGCGATCGGCTCGATAACCGCAAGCTGGAGCGGCTCGCCGGGGGTCGCGGCCACCGGCCAGGCCCCGTCGACGAGCGTCGCGTGGGCCTCCACGCCGTCGAGGAAGCCAAGCGTGGCGAGGTCCCGGACTTCGCCGGTCGGCTGGTCCGGCAGCGCGAAGGACGAGGTCATGCCGGCGCTGCGGATCGTGATCGGCGAGCCGACCGACTCGCGCAGGACCCGCTGGACGGTGTCCGAGGTTTCGGCGGCATCATCGGGCGCGACGCGCGCCAGGACCTCGATGTTGACGGCCGCGATGGGTGCCGAGCGGAGCTCCCGATGCAGGCCGGACTCGACCACGGCGGCCGAGTAGATCGGCCCGGCGGCGAGCAGGGTCGAGGCCACGATCGTGATGACCGCGGCGGCCACGAGGATCGGCCAGTCCGCCCGCGTGCGACGCAGGGACGTGCGCCAGGCACCGAGGAGGGAGTGCAGCACGACGACGAGGGTTCTCCCTGGGGGGCCTACCCTAGCGCACCGCGCGCCGGTCCTGCCGTCCGGGTCGGGGCTAGCTGGCCTCTGCGTAGCGCTGGCCGGCGTACGACTGGAACCGCGTCTGGCTCTTCCTGAACCACAGCTGGATCTCGCCAGTCGGGCCGTTGCGATGCTTTGCCAGCTTGACGTTGATCACCTCGCCGTCGACGTCGCCCTCCTCCCCGGCACGCTCCTTCTCTCGCCACAGGAAGACGACGAGGTCGGCGTCCTGCTCGATCGCCCCGGACTCGCGGAGGTCCGACAGCCGCGGCTCCTTCGACTCGCGCATCTCCGGTTGGCGCGAGAGCTGCGACAGCGCGATGACGGGCACGTGCAACTCCCGGGCGAGGGCCTTCAGGCCGCGCGAGATCTCGGAGACTTCCTGGACGCGGTTTGCGTCGCGGGTGGTGGTCGTCGCCTGCATCAGCTGGAGGTAGTCGACGATCACGAGGTCGAGCCCCGATTCCGCCTGGAGCCGTCGCGCCTTGGTCCGGAGCTCCATCGTGCTGATGTTCGGCGTGTCGTCGATGTAGAGCGAGGCCTCCGAGAGGTCGTTCATCGCCGGCGCGATGCGCGCGAAGTCGAGCTCCTCGAGGAAGCCCGACCGAAGTCGCTTCGAGTCGATGTTCGCGACGCTCGAGAGAAGCCGGAGGACGAGCTGCTCCTTGCTCATCTCGAGGCTGAAGACGCCGACCGTCCGGTGCTCTCGAACGGCGGCGTGCTCGGCGATGTTCAGGGCGAAACTCGTCTTGCCGACACTCGGCCGGGCCGCGACGATGACGAGGTCGCTCTTCTGGAAGCCGGTCGTCAGCTGGTCCAGGTCCATGAAGCCCGACGAGATCCCGCTCAGCTCACCGCGATGGGCGTGGAGGTAGTCCAGTCGGTCGTACGCGGCGTGGAGGAGCTCCTTCAGCTGGCTGAACCCGGCGGTGATCCGGCGATTGGAGACCTGGAAGAGCTCGGACTCGGCGCGGTCGATCGCCTCCTGGATCTCGGCGGGGTCCTCGTACCCGATCCCGGCGATCTTCCCGGCCGCGCCAATGAGGTTGCGCAGGACACCCTTCCGCTCGACGATCCGGCCGTACTGGACGGCATGGACCGCGGTCGGCGTCTGGTTCGAGAGCGTCGAGAGGTAGGCGCGGCCGCCGACCTGTTCGAGGTCCTCGCTCCGCTCGAGCGTCTCCGCGACCGTCACGAGGTCGATCGGCTCGCGTCGCTCGAACAGGTCGAGCATCGCCCGGTAGATCGTCGCGTGCGCCTGCCGGTAGAAATCCTCGGGCCGGAGGAACTCGGCGATCTCGATGATCGATTCGCGGTCGATCAGGATCGCGCCGAGGACGGACTGCTCGGCCTCGAGGCTATGGGGCGGCAGGCGGTCGATCATGCGTTCGAATCGTCCCTCGGGTCGTGACAGCTCAGTTGTCAGCGACAAGGGTCGACGGTCGGGGCGGTGGCCCCAAGGCGGTTGTCCACGAACATCGTCCACAACCTGCCCTCGCGCCGGGCGGCGATGTGCAGAAGCGCGCCAGGACCGTGGACACCGCCGCGAACCCGTGGCCGCGCTAACGGCGAACGGCGACCAGCTCCCCCTTGCCGATCGGCACGACGAGCCCGACGAGGCGCGGATCCTCGAGCGCCCGGTCACGGAACGCCGCCAGCTCGGTCGGGTGGGTCGTGAGGTTGTCCGCGACGAGCAGCCCGCCTTCCCTGAGCGCACCGATCGCTGGCTCGAGGGCGGCTTCGTACAGGTCCTTCTCGGCGTCGAGGAACACCAGGTCGGCCGTGCCGCCGAACTCGGCGAGGCCGGCGACGCCATCCGCGTGCCGCTGGTC
>JBQGDI010000066.1:0-12724 GCA_052038965.1 Candidatus Limnocylindrales bacterium
GCCGCCGAGGTCGGGGACCGAGGGCGGCAGCAACGTCGCGGCGCTCCGCCTGGCGCGGGCCCGGAGCGTCCCGATGTCGCTCGACATCCGCGGGGCGCGCGTCGACGAGGCGATCGAGGCCCTCGGCCGCTACCTCGAGGACGCGTCGCTGGCCGGCCTCGAGCAGGTGACCGTCATCCACGGCCTCGGGACGGGCGCGCTACGGGACGCCGTCCGGACGGAGTCGGCGAGCCATCCGCTCGTCCGGGACGCGCGGCCGGGCGAGCGCGGCGAGGGCGGCGACGGGGTGACCGTCGTCCGGCTCGGCTGAGGGACGCGAGGCCGGGCTAGCGTCTCGGACGGAAGCGACGAGCGAGGGCCAGCGCGGCGAGCGGCAGGACCAGCGGCAACAGGACCGATTCCGACGGCGCCGCCGGTATCGGCGCCGCTTGGGTTGGCAGGATCGTCGGCAGCACGGTCGGCAGGACCGTCGGTCCGGGCTTCTTCGTCGGCTGCGGCCCGCCGTCCGTCGGTTGCGGCTCCGTGGGCTGCGGAGTCTCGCAGATGATCGCCGGCGTCTCGAACGGGTTCCCGCCACCGTTGCCCGGCGGGCAGCTCGGCGGGGGCGCGCTGGTGCAGACCTCGGTCGGGGCGAACTTCCCGCCCCAGGTTCGGCCGAATGGCACGAGGTAGCCGTCGAAGAAGTAGCTCGTCGGCGTGCGCCGCGGCCCGCCCCGGACGCCGGTGCCCTTGGCCGCCCGCTCGGCCCAGCCCTGGGTGAAGCGCTGCCATTCGGGGAACGCCGGCTCGACGCCGCTGAAGTCGAGGAAGTAGCCGCTCACGGCCGGGCCGGTGCAGCCCTCTTCCCACAGCAGCCCGGTCGCCTCGTCGATCTGCTTCTCGACGTGGATGTCGCCCTGTTGGGTCGGCTTCCACTTCCCGTCGATGAACCACTCCTTGACGGTCCGGACGGTGCCGGGACCCGGGAGCTGGCCGCTGAACGCGTCGACCTCGATCTGGGTCAGGCCCTTCGGCCGCTTGAAGTCGGTGATCGGGAGGCCCTTCGAGACCTCGCGCATGATGTGCGACCACAGCGGGGCAGCGCTCGCGACCGACGTGACCGGCCGGATCGGCTCGGCGTCGGAGTTGCCGAGCCAGATGCCGACGGCGAGGGCCGGCGTGGTCTCGTCCTCGGGCGGCGCGACATAGCCGAAGGCATCGATGTCCTTGTTGTCGTCGGTCGTGCCGGTCTTGTAGGCGGCCGGGCGGCGCTCCTTGCCCTCGGTGATCATCCAGCGCGCCCAGTAGGCGTTGACGCTCTTGATCGTGTTGCCCTCGAGGATGTCGGTGATCAGCCACGACGCCTGGGGGCTGGCGACCTGCTGGCCGACGGGCTGGTCGCCCTCGGCGGGATACTGGATCGCGCCGTCGTGGTCGCGGACCTCGAGGATGACCTGGCGCGGCATCAGGACGCCGCCGTTGGCGATGGCGCCGTAGGCCTCGAGGAGGTCCATCATGTGGATCTCCATCGTGCCGATGCCCATCGAGGCCACCGGGACGGCGCCCGGCATGAACTCCAGGCCGAAGTCCTTATAGCGCTGGAACAGGTGGTCGAGGCCGTTGATGAGGCTGGACTTGATCGCGGGGATGTTCAGCGAGAACTGGAGCGCCGGGCGCATCCGGACGGGGCCACGCTCGAGGCGGTCGGCGTCGGCCGGGACCCAGCCCTTGATGAACTCCGTGACGACGTCCATGAACATCGTCGAGGCGCCCATCGTGCCGTCGTCGAGGCCGGTGATGTACCCGAGCGGCTTGATCGACGAGCCGGGCTGCCGGTACGCGTCGAACATGACGTCGTGTTGCGGCGAGAAGTGAGCGTCCTTGACGTTCAGGTAGTAGCCGGCGCTGCCGGCCGAGGCGAGGACCTCGCCGGTCCGGTAGTCGATGACCCCGCCGGCGGCATTGTGGATGTCCTTGCCCCGCAGGCCGAGGACCCAGTCCCAGTCGCGTTTCGGGATGCCGAGGCCTTCGAGGATCCGCCGGGTGCCGTCGGCGCCCTTGGCCAGCGGCGCGCGAGCGGCGGCGTAGAGCCACTTCTCGACGATCTGCTGCTTCTCCCAGTCGAGCGTCGTGATGATCCGGTAGCCGCCGGTGTCGACGGCCTCGCAGGACTCGGCGGCCTCGGGCCCGCACAGCAGCGCGCCGAGCTGCTTGCGAACCTGCCAGACGAAATGAGGGGCCTTCCAGGCGGGCGTCGCGGGCGGGGTCAGGATGACCGCCTCGCGCATCGCGGCGTCGTACTCCGCGGCGGTGTGCCGGTCGCCGGACAGGACGCTGCGGGACTTCATGAGCTCGAGGACGTGGTTGCGGCGCTCGACGATCTCGCTCGTCGCCGGGACGATCCGGCGGGCCTGGTCGGCCGGGCACTCCTGGCCGGCCTCGTCGTCGACGACGACCTGGCACTCCACGACCGAGTTGCGCATGAGATCGAACTCGGTCGGTGACTGCGGGATCGCGGCCAGGATGGCGTACTGGGCGAGCGTCAGGTCGGCGAGGTCGGTGTTGAAGTAGCCGATCGAGGCGGCCTGGACGCCGTAGCTCTGGTTGCCGTAGAAGTTCTGGTTGAGGTAGGCCTCGATGATCCGCTTCTTGCCGTCCTCGCCGGGGAAGGCCTGGGTCAGGCGGATCGATTGGATGATCTCGTAGATCTTGCGATCGTAGACCGACCCCTCGAAGTGCTCCGGCTCCAGGAGGCGTGCCCGCACGAGCTGCTGGGTGATCGTCGAGGCGCCGCGCGGCCGGCCACTCAGGGTGTCGAGCCCGGCCGAGACCACGGCGCCGATGTCGAAGCCGGGGTTGGTCCAGAAGTCCTTGTCCTCGATCGCCGTCGTGGCGTCGACCATCTCGCCGGGGATCTGGTCGAAGGTCACGAGCTCTCGCTTCAGGACTCCGAACCGGGCCAGCTCGATCGTGCCCGTCCGGTCGTAGACGATCGACGGCTGCTCGAAACCGAGGTCGTCGAACATTCTTGCGGGATCGGGCAGGTCGCGGCTGTAGTAGGCGTAGGCCGAGACCACGCCGACGAACCCGACGCCGCCGAGGACGAGGAAGCTGGCGAAGAGCAGGAGGGGGATGGCGAGGGCCGCCTTGCGGGCGGCGCCGCCTCCACGTCCACGTCGGGCGGCTCCGTTGCGGCGGTGCCGCTGACGCCTCTGGAGGCTGGTGTGCATGACGGCGGCGACGATACCATAGGGTCCGTGAGGGTCCCTTCCCCCCATCGGGTCGTGCTCACGACGTCCGTCCGCCCATCGCTGTGACGGGCTTCGACCCGGGACCCGCAGGGTTCATCCCCGAGTTGCGCTGGCGCGGCCAGTTCCACGCTGCCTCGGACGGCCTGGACGCGCGACTCGCCTCGGACCGGCCGATCTCCGGCTACATCGGCTTCGACCCGTCCGGCCCGTGGCTCCACATCGGCCACCTCGTGCCGATCTTCGGCCTGCTTCGCCTCCAGGCTCACGGCGGCCAGCCGATCGCGGTCGTCGGCGGCGGGACGGGCATGATCGGCGACCCATCGGGCCGGTCCAGCGAGCGAAACCTCCTGTCGCGCGAGCAGCTCGAGGCCAACGTCGCGTCCATCCGGCCGCAGCTCGAGCGATTCCTGGACTTCTCGGGCGAGCGGGGCGCGCGGCTCGTCAACAACCTCGACTGGCTGGAGCCGATCCGGCTGCTGGAGTTCCTGCGCGACGTCGGCAAGCACTTCACGATCCCGTACATGCTCGCCAAGGACTCGGTCCAGAAGCGGCTCGAGGGCGGCCTGTCGTTCACCGAGTTCAGCTACATGCTCATCCAGGCGACGGACTTCGCGCATCTCCACCGGACGATGGGCGTCGAGCTCCAGATGGGCGGCGCCGACCAGTGGGGCAACATCACCGCCGGGCTGGAGCTGATCCGGCGAACGACCGGCGGGGCGGGGGAGGGTGGCCCAGGACACGCCGAGCCGCCGGCGTACGCCCTGGCCTACCCGCTGCTGCTGAACGCCTCGGGCGCGAAGTTCGGGAAGAGCGAGACGGGCGACTCGGTATGGCTGCACGCCGACGGTACGAGCCCATTCGCGTTCTACCAGCACTGGCTGAACACCGACGACCGGGACGTCTCCGGGTACCTGCGCTGGTTCACGATGCTGTCCCCCGAGGAGATCGAGGCGCTCGAGCGAGCGGTCGCGGAGCGACCGGAGACGCGCGAGGCGCAGCGGATGCTGGCCTTCGACATCACCGCCCGGACCCACGGCACCGAGGTCGCGCGGGCTGTCGCGGCCGACTCGGCGGCGCTCTTCTCGACCGAGCCGATCCGGGATCCCGCGGTCTTCGAGCGGCTGTTCGAAGGATCCGAGGGGGTCGCGATCGACGCGGCGCTCGCGTCCGCGCCGCTGGTCGTGGTCCTCGCCGATCGGGGCGTCGTGGCGTCGCGTGGCGAGGCCCGCCGGCTGGTGACCGGCGGGGGCGTGACGGTCAACGGCGAGCGCATCGTGGATCCCGCTGCCGGCCTGCCGTCGCCCATCGCGGGGCAGTGGTGGGAGATTCGCCTGGGCAAGCGCCGGCGGGTCGTGGCAAGGCTGACGGGCGCGTAGCTGCGTCGCCGACAGGCGGCAGCCTGGCGGCTCGCGGATCCCGTCCGGCAACGCCGCCGGCGGCGACAGATCGACCTAGTCGGGGGGCCGCGTCGGCTCGGGGGCGGCGACTCGCGATCGTTCCGGGGACGTCGACGACATCCGGCCCCGGAGGACGGCGAGGACCTCGGTCGGTGGCAGGTCCCGCTCCGCGAGCAGCACGAGCAGGTGGTACACGAGATCGGCGGCCTCGCCGGCCAGCGCCGCTCGCGTCGCCTGCCGGTCCGAGTTCGCGGTGGTCGCGGCGCGCGTGGCCCTCGCGGCGGCTGCGTCGTCCTTCGCGGCCAGGACGACCTCGGTCGCCTCCTCGGCGACCTTGCGGGCCGTCGCGTCCACGCCGCCCTCGAGGAGTGAGGTGGTGTACGAACCGGCCGGACGGACGGTCCGCCGCTCGTCGATCGTCGACCACAGGCGTTCGAGCCAGGCGAAGCCCTGGGGCAGCGCCGCACCCGGCGCCTCGTCGAAGCAGCTGCGTGCGCCCGTGTGACAGGTGGGGCCGGTGGGCTCGACGGTCGCGAGGATCGCGTCGCCGTCGCAGTCGAGCGCGAGATCGACCAGCCGGAGGACGTTGCCGGAGGTCTCGCCCTTGCGCCACAGGCGGCCACGAGAGCGCGAATGGAAGTGGACCTCACCGCTCGCGAGCGTGGCCTCGAGGGCTTCGCGATCGGCGTGGGCGAGCATCAGGAGCCGCCCGTCGGCGGTGTCCTGGACGACGACCGGGACGAGCCCTCGATCGTCCCAACGAATCGCCTCGGGGTCCAGGCCCCGTGCCGGGCGGGTCACGCCGCGACCCCGGCGGTGGCGCGGACGGGCAGGCCGGCGTCGAGCATGGCCCGCTTGACCTCGGCGATCGAGTGCAACCGGCGGTGGAAGATCGATGCGGCGAGCACGGCGTCGGCGCCGCCGTCCCGGACCGCGGCGACGAAGTCGGCCGGGCCGGCGGCGCCGCCCGAGGCGATGACGGGCACGGGAACTCGGTCGGCGATCGCGCGCAGCAGCTCGGTATCGAACCCGGAGCGCGTGCCATCGCGATCCATCGACGTGACGAGGAGCTCGCCGGCGCCGAGCTCGACCGCGCGGACCGCCCAGTGGAGCACGTCGAGGCCCGTGGCGTCACGGCCGCCACGGACGACGACCTCCCAGGTCGTCGGGGGCGCTGCATCGGCCCGGCGCCGCGCGTCGATCGCCACCACGACAGCCTGGCTCCCGAACCGCCGCGCGCAGCGGCTGACAAGCGCCGGGTCGCCGACGGCCGCGGTGTTCAGCGAGACCTTGTCGGCGCCCGCCCGGAGGACGTCGCGCATCTCGATCGTCGATCGCACGCCGCCGCCGACCGTCAGCGGGATGAACGCTCGGCGCGCGGTACGCCGGACGACATCGAGCAGCGTGGGACGGGATTCGACCGAGGCGGTGATGTCGAGGAACACCAGCTCGTCGGCGCCTTCCTCGGCGTACCGGGTCGCCAGGTCGGGCGGGTCGCCCTCGTCGACGAGGTCGACGAACCGCGTGCCCTTCACGACGCGGCCGTTCGCGACGTCGAGGCAGGGGATGACCCGCCGGCGCAGCATCACGCCGTGGCCGGCGCGCCATCGCGCCCGGACGCGGGTGCCACGGCACGGCCCGTCGCCCAGCGCAGGGCGTTGTCGAGGATGCGGAGCCCGACGTCGCCGCTCCGCTCGGGGTGGAACTGCAGCCCCACGACGTTGTCACGAGCCACGACCGACGCGAACCGGCGGCCGTGCTCCGTTTCGGCGACGAGCCAATCGGAGGCCGCGGTCCGCGCGGGTGCGCCGGCGTAGGAGTGGACGAAGTAGACGTCCGTGTCCGGCGCGAGCCCGTCGATGACCGGGTGGTCGCGGACCCGCTGGACCTGGTTCCAGCCGATGTGCGGCAGCGTCGGCGCGCCATCGAGGCGAACCGTCCGGCCGGGGATGACGCCCAGCGTCCGGGCGCCGTCTTCGTCGCTCGCCTCGAACAGCAGCTGCAGCCCGAGGCAGATCCCGAGGTACGGCCGGCCGGCCGCGATCCAGTCGCGGATGGCGGTCGCGAGGCCCGCCGCCCGGAGGCGACGCATCGCCGGCGCGGCTGCCCCGACGCCGGGCACGAGGAGGAGGACAGCATCCGCGATGTCGGCCGGCCGGGTCGCCAGTCGCGCCACGCCACCGACCTCGGTGATGGCCTGCTCGATGCTCACGAGGTTGCCCGCGCCGTAGTCGACGACCGCGACGAACGGCGCCGGTCCGCTGGGCGCCGGTCCGCCCCGCGCCGAGCGTCGCGGCCGTGGCATCCCCGCGCTCACCCCGGGGCGCCCTTCGTCGACGGGATGCCGGCGCGACGCGGATCCGGCTCGCAGGCACGGCGCATGGCCCGCCCGAGGGCCTTGAACGCGGCCTCGGCGAGGTGGTGGTCATTGCGGCCGGTGCCTCGGACGTGGAGCGTGATCCCGCCACCGCGGGCCAGGCCCTCGAGGGCGTGGTCGACGAGCTGCGTCGGAAGGCCGCCGATCCGCTCGCCGCGGAACGGCAGGTCGACGACCGCGTACGGGCGTCCGCCGACATCGACCGCGGCCGAGGCGAGCGATTCGTCCATCGGCACGATGGCGTCGCCGAAGCGATGGATGCCGGCCCGATCACCGAGCGCCGCGTCAAAGGCTGCGCCCAGCACGAGGGCGACGTCCTCGACGGTGTGGTGCTCGTCGACATGGAGGTCGCCGCGAGCCTGGATCCGGAGGTCGAACAGACCGTGGCTCGCGAAGGAGGTCAGCAAGTGGTCCCAGACCCCGATGCCCGTGGAGACATCGGCCCGTCCCGCACCGGCGAGCGTGAGCTCGATCTCGACCGTCGTCTCTCGGGTCTCACGCCCGACCGCGACCGATCCAGGCGCCTGGCTTCGGACCTCGAGGCCGCCGAGCGGCGTCGTCATCGGCGAACCTCCTCGAGCCGCCGAGCGGACCTGCCGTCGCCCTCGCTCCCGAAGCGGCGCTCGACTGCGTCGCGGTGGGCGAGCAATCCCTCGGCCTCGGCCAGCGCCCGGATCGTCGGGCGGAGCGTGGCCAGCCCGTCACGCGTCAGTCGCTGAACCTGCACGAATCGTCCGAAGGTCTCCACGGACAGCGCGCCACAGGCGCGCGCCAGGCCGCCCGTCGGGAGGATGTGGTTCGCGCCGGTCGCGTAGTCGCCGGCCGACTCGGGCGACCACGGTCCGACGAACACCGAGCCGGCATTGCGGATCGCGGCCACGACCGGCTCGAGGTCGGGCACGTCGATCGAGAGGTGCTCCGGGGCGTAGGCGTTCACGAAGGCGATCGCGGCGTCGCTCGACGGGGCGATCGCGACAGCGCCGTGCCGCTCCAGCGCCAGGGCCAGGATGTCGCGGCGCGCCGCGCCGGCGAGCTGGCGCTCGAGCTCGGCCTCGACGGCGTCCGCGAAGTTCGCGTCGGTGGTCACGAGGATTGCCGGCGAGTCGATGCCGTGCTCGGCCTGGGTCAGGAGGTCGGCCGCGACCGTCACCGGGTCGGCGGGCGGCTCCGCCAGGACCATGCCCTCGGACGGACCTGCCGGCAGGTCGATCCCGACCTCGCCGGCGAGCTCGAGCTTCGCCGCGGTCACCCACGGGTTGCCCGGGCCGACGATGCGGTCGACGGGCGCGATGCCGGCCTCGGGGATGCCGAAGGCGAGTCCCGCGATGGCCTGGGCACCACCGGCCACGAGCAGCGCGTCGACGCCGAGCAGGCCTGCCGCCCCGACCAGCACCGGATCGACCGTTCCCGCGGCCGCGGCCGGCGACGCGAACACGATCCGCGAGACACCGGCGACCTGGGCCGGGACGACGCCCATGACGAGTGAGGACGGGTAGGGCGCCGTCCCGCCCGGCGCGTAGACGCCGACCGACTCGAGCGGCGCCCAGCGCCGCTCGAGGTCCACGCCCGGGGCGGTCTGGACCACGGTCGTGGCGGGGACCTGCGCGGCTGCGAACCGTCGCACGTTCGTGATCGCGGCCTCGAGGGCCGCTCGGATTCGGGCATCGAGGGCCGCCGCGGCCTCGGCCAGGGCCCGTGTCTCGATGACGAGCGGACCGCCGCCGGCGAGGCCGCCGCCGAAGCGCTCGTTCGCCTCGCGGATCGCCGCGGCGCCACGCTCCCGCACGTCCGCGATGATCGCCGCGGCGCCGGCGCGGACGCTGGTGTCAGGGACGGCGCCGCGACGCGTCAGGCGGTCGATGTCCGGGTCACGGGCAGCCGGCCACTCCGGCGAGATTCGGATGCGCCGCAACCTCGTCATCCGATCATCTTCTCGATCGGCAGCACGAGGATGCCCGAGGCGCCGGCAGCCTTCAGCTGCGGCAGGAGCCGCCACACGTCATCGGCACCGACCACGCTGTGGATCGCGATCATCCCCTCCTGCGCGAGCGGGATGACGGACGGCGAGGCCAGGGCCGGCAGGAGCGAACGGAGCTCGGACAGGCGCTCCGCCGGAGCGTTCATCATCACGTACTTGCTGCGGCGGGCCTCGAGGACGGCCGTGAGCATCAGGTCGATCGCCTGCACCTCTGCCGCGCGCCGGTCGGCGGCGGGTCCGGCGATGAGCAGGGCCTGCGAGTCGAGGACCGATGCGATCGGACGGAGGCCGTTCATCGCGAGCGTCGAGCCCGTCGAAACGAGGTCGACGATCGACTCCGCGAGCCCGAGGCGCGGCGCAACCTCGACCGCCCCGGACAGCTGGATGACTTCGACGTCCACGCCCTGCTCGCCGAAGAACCGGCGCGCGAGGTTGGGATGGGACGTCGCCGCCCGGACGCCGCCGAGGTCGGCGACGTGCTGGTATCGCGACTCGTCCGGCACCGCCACCGAGAGGGTGCAGTGGCCGAACTGCAGCGGCCTGAGCGTCCGGAGTGGGCTGCCGCTCTCCGCCAGGAGGTCGAGCCCGGTGATGCCCACGTCGGCGACCTCGTCCTCGACGAACTCGACGATGTCGTCCGCCCGGATGAACAGGATGTCGACGGCCAGGTTCTCGACATGGGCAACCAGGCGGCGGTCATGCGGATCGAACACGAACCCGGCGTCTCGCAGGAGCGCGATGGCCGGCTCGGCGAGGCGCCCCTTGTTCGGGATCGCCAGGCGCAGACGCTCGCTCACTGCTCGACCGCGGTCGGGTAGGGCCGTTCGCTGCGTTCGCCGCGAGATCGGTCGAGGAGCAGGCGATAGCCGCCCTCGCCGTGGCGCAGCCACTGGGCGATTCGGGTGATCGTGGCCGTGCTGGCTCCGGTCCGCGCGGCGATCTCGGCGTAGTGGAGGCCGGCGTCGAGGAGGCGCGCGACGGCCCAGCGGTTCGCGAGGTCGTGCAGCTCACGGAGGGTGCAGAGGTCTCGGAAGAACCGGGCCGCCTCGTCCGTCGCCTGGAGACGCAGGACGGCCTCGAACAGCGCATCCGTATCCGCCGTCCGCCACCCGTCGCGATCCACGTCGTCCTCCTGGTGGGCCTCGGTCCTGTTGCCCCAGGCGGCGAGACTTTATCATGTTAGCGTGCTAATACGCTAGCAGAGTAGTCTGAACGTGACGACTGGTGCTTCACGCGAGCCGTTCGACATCCTGGCTGCCATCGACCTCCACGAGGGTCGGGTCGTGCGGCTGCGGCAGGGCGACTTCCAGAAGGCGACGGCGTACGGCGACGACCCGACCGCGGTGGCGGTCTCGCTCGTGTCGCAGGGCGCTCGCTGGTTGCACGTCGTGGATCTCGATGGTGCGCGCGCGGGGAGGCAAGTTCACGGGGCCGTCGTGGCCGGGGTCATCGCCGCCGTCTCCGACCGGTGCGCCGTCGAGGTCGGCGGCGGGATCCGCGACGAGGCGACGGCTCATGAGCTGCTCGCCCTCGGGGCGAGCCGGATCGTTCTCGGGACGGCGGCGCTGCGAGAGCCGTCGCTGGTCGCCCGGGTCATCGAGTCTGCCGGAGCGGCGCGGGTTGCGGTCGCGATCGACGTGCGTGGTGGGCGGGTCGTCGGCGAGGCCTGGCGGGCCGGCGGCTCAGGGCTGCCGCGGCAGTCGCCGGACGAAGCCATCGCTCGCCTTGCCGACCATGGCGCCGCCACCTTCGAGGTGACCGCGATCGACCAGGACGGGACGCTCTCCGGGCCCGACCTGCGGCTGCTCGCGGAGGTCGTCGCGGCAGGTCGGGGCGCGATCATCGCCAGTGGCGGGATCCGGTCGATCGACGACCTGGTCGCCGTCCGGCAGGTGGGCTGCGTGGGGGCGATCGTCGGGCGCGCCCTCTACGAAGGGACCCTCGATCTTGGGGCGGCCATCGACGCGCTGCGTTGAAGAGGCCGCCTCGGCGCGTTCGGCAACCTCCCGGTGGGCTACGCGAGGCCGCTTCGAGCCGCCTCGATCAGCCGGTCATCCTGCTCCTCGTTCCGGACCGTGAACCGCAGGCAGTGCGACAGGGGGTGGTCGGCACCGAAGGTTCGCGGTACGAGGCCCTTCCGCAGCAGGGCCTCGGCCACGGCAGCCGAGCGCTCCCGCGACCCGAAGTCGACGAGCACGAAGTTGGTCGTCGAGGGGTGGACCGTCCAACCCGCACCGCGCAGACCGTCGACGAGCCGCGCTCGCTCGGCCGTCGTCCGGGCCACGCTCTCGCCGACGATGTCGGGGTCCTCGAGGAGGGTTGCGGCCACCGCCACCGATGCCACCGAGACCGACCCCGGGGGTCGGTACTGGGCCAGCTGGGCGATGACGTCGGGACGGGCGAGGGCGAAGCCGACCCGGAGCCCCGCGATCGCGTAGGCCTTGCTCATGGTGCGAACGACGACGAGACGGGGGTAGAGCTGCCGGAGCTCGAGGTTCGACCGCCCGGCGAACTCCCAGTATGCCTCGTCGATGACGACGGTCGGCGCTGGCCGTCCCGCGCGATCGGCGTCCGCGGCGAGCGTCTCGAGGAGATCGTCGATGACGCCAGGCGCTTCGGGCAAGGCCGTCGGGTTGTTGGGGCTGCAGATCCAGACGACGTCGGCCGAGGCGGCCGCGACCCGCATCGCCGGCGCGTCGATGCCGAAGCCCTCACCGGCCGGACGTCGCGGGATCCGAACCACGGTCGCCGGCCGCTGCTCGGTGATGACGCCGAACATCGGGTACGTCGGCACGGGCACGACCGAGACGCCACCGGGTGGCAGGAAGGCCTTGGCGACGAGGTCGAGGATCTCGTCCGCACCCGCACCCACCAGGATCTCGTCCGTGCCGACGCCGTAGCGGGACGCCGCTGCCGCCACGAGTCGCCGGTAGTCGCCGGGGGGATACTCGGAGAACGGGACGTCGAATGTGCCCGCCATGAGCACTCGGCGCGCCAGGTCGGGAGGGGCAGGCGCGGTGTTCGTGTCGAATCGCGCCACCCGCTCGATCGGCACGCCGTATCGTTCGGCGATCGCTTCGTCGGTCGCCTCCCAGGCGTATGACGAAGGCTGCGTCGGGATGGCCATCCGACCAGGGGTGCGACCTGGAGTCGCGGTCATCGGCCGGCCGCCGGCGGTGCGTTCATGCGGCGCAGGGTAGGCGGCCGGACGGCGGCCCGGGAAGCCGCGGCGTCCGACGGAGGGCGCGATCCCTGCGCTCGGGTCGCGGCACCGGGGAGGTGCCCCGACCCGTGGGCACAACCAGGCGCCCGTCGGGATGTGCCCACGTCGGGGCCTGGTCGAGGCGCCGGCACCAGTCGGTGCGTGTCCCTCGCAGGCGTGCGTGTGCGGGATCGTGCCCTCCGGTGCACGGCTGTACGTTGTCATCTACCAATGGGGGTGGTGTTAGGCGGGATCGCCGCCGTTCGGCGGCCCAAGATCGGAACTGACTGACATCGTCCGAGCACGGCTGCCAGGTCGATCGACCCCTGAGACGAGCTCGATGCGAGCGCTGGCGCCGTCTACCACCACTCCCACTGGTATCTGGCAGGACGCGGCCGGCGCCTGGTGGCTGCGCGGGCGGCCGGCGCCTGGTGGCTGCGCGGGCGGCGGGCGCGGGCTAGCAGGCACGGGGTGGTGGTCGCGCCTCGCCCGACGTGCGGGCGTTGATCAGTGCCCGGTGCCGTCCGACTCCTTGCGGTG
>JBQGDI010000067.1:0-13164 GCA_052038965.1 Candidatus Limnocylindrales bacterium
CGAAGGCCCGGTACTCGGCCTCGCCCTTCAGGGCCAGGTACTTCGTGATCGCCGCGGTGAGGCTCGTCTTGCCGTGGTCGATGTGGCCGATCGTGCCGATGTTCACGTGCGGCTTGGTTCGCTCGAACTTCTTCTTGGCCACAGGACCAGTCTCACTCCATTGCTTGGGGCAGAGCCGCTGCCGTCGGGCAGGGCTTCGCCAGTGTCGTGCCTTCCGGGGAACCTACGGAGGTCGGGGCTGGAGCCCACAATCGGGTTCGAACCGATGACCTCTTCCTTACCAAGGAAGTGCTCTGCCGACTGAGCTATGTGGGCCCGCTGGTTTCGCGGATGGAGCCGACGACGGGACTCGAACCCGGAACCGGCGGTTTACAAAACCGCTGCTCTACCAATTGAGCTACGTCGGCGGCGCGCAGGGGCAAGCAAGCTGGCCGGAGCGCCGGGAGATGATAGGCCCGGCTGCGCTGGACGGTCAAGCGCGCCGAGCCCGGCTCACGGGCGTGGCAGCTCGTCCTCGGCGGGCTCTGCATCCTCGGCTGCCAGCGCCTCCGTGACCGTCGCACCGCCCTCATCGCCCGGGCTCGACCCGGGCGCAGCCTCCGTTCCCGGCTGGTCATCGGCGGCTGCCGGGGCCGGGGGCGGTGGTTCGGGCGCAATCGGTCGCGCGCCGGGTTCGCGCTGGCCGAGCGCCTCGAACAGCAGGATCGAGCCCGCGACGGCGGCGTTCAGCGACCCGATCGCACCGCGCATCGGAATCCGGACCATCAGGTCGCAGCGACGACGCACGGCCGGCCCGAGGCCCTGCCCCTCGCTCCCGACGACGATTGCCGTCGGCCCGCGGAGATCGGCCTGCCGGGCCGTGAGCGGCGCGTCCGCCTCCGAGCCGACGACACGAACGCCGCGAACGTGGAGATCGGCCAGGGCGCCCGGGAGGTCGTCGACCGGGGCGAGGAGCAGGTGCTCCGTCGCGCCAGCGGACGCCTTCACCGCCGCCGGCGAGAGTGGCGCCTGGCGCGCGGTCGGGAAGACGATGCCGTGGACGCCCGCCGCCTCGGCGCTCCGCAGCAGCGTGCCGAAGTTCTGGGGATCCTCCAGCGAGTCGAGGACGAGGATGAACGGTGGCTCTCCCCGCTCGATCGCCCGGGCGAGGATCTCCTCGAGGGAGGCGAAGCGGCGGCCACGGACGACGACCGCGACGCCCTGGTGCCCGTCGAAGCCGGCCGTCGCCGTGAGCGACCCGCCCTCGACCTCCACGATCGGGATCCGCAGGGTCGTCGCGTGGAGGACGATCTGGTCGAGGGCGTGCCGTCGCTGCGGCGTGACCAGCAGGCGCACCGCCGCCCGACCCGCGGCGAAGGCCTCCTCGACCGGGCGGCGGCCGGCGATCAGCTCCTCGTCCGGTCCGAGCGGCGGGACCGGCCGGCCAGTCCGAGACGGCATCCGAATCCCGCCGGCGGGCGGCCGGCCGAGCGGTGCTGGCCCGAATGACGGCCGCGGCCGGGGCCCGGGTCGTCGCGCTCCGGGTGGGCCGCCAGGCCCGGGTGCACGCCGCTCCGGCGGCGCTCCGAAGCCCGGGGCTCCGGGCGGGCCGGGTGGCCGGGGAGAGGCCCGCGGGCCGAACGGACGGGCGCCTCGACCGCGTCCCGGGGGTCGCTCTGCCGCGGGGCGGCGTTCCTGCGAGTCCTCGCCTCGGCCGCCGCCGGAACCGAACCCGAACCCGCGACGCCCGCCGGGTCCACGCCCGCCGGGTCCACGCCCGCCTGGGCCTGGCGCTCCCCCGCGCCCGCCGACGCCGCCCTCGGGCGGCGGTCCGCGGCGCGCAGCACGGTCGTCGGGCCGCTCGTGACGGCCTCGCCCGCGCCCGAAGCGATCATCCCCGTCGTCTCGGCGCCGATCGCGGCGGTACGGCCCGCTCACGCCGGTCCCTCGAGTCGCCGCCAGCGCTGCCCGTCACGGGTGTCCTCGACCGCGATGCCGGACGCTGCCAGCTCGTCGCGAAGGCGGTCGGCGGTCGCCCAATCCCGCGCGGCGCGCGCCGCCACTCGGGCCGAGAGGAGCTCGGCGAGGGCGTCGGGTAGTGCCTCGCCGGGATCGGGCAGGATGGCCAGGACGCGATCCAGGTCCCGCAGCCAGGCGAGCGATCGGCGGGCGTCGGCCGTCGAGATCGACCGATCGGCGATCCGCCGGTTCAGGTCCCGCACCAGCTCGAACAGCGCCCCGAGCGCCGCCGAGACGTTGAGGTCGTCGTCGAGCGCGGCCTCGAATGCCGTCCGAGCGGCATCGAGGGCCGCCGGCAGGTCGGCGGCATCGGGCTGCACGTCGGCGTAGGCCTCGAGGGCCGCGACGAGCGCGTCAAGCCGTTCGAGCGCCGCCGCAGCGGCGGGCAGCGAGGCGTCGGTGTAGTCGAGCGCCTGCCGGTAGTGAACGGCGATGAGCGCGTAGCGGAGGGCCCGCGGCGAGACGCCGACCTCGAGGAGGTCGACGACCCGGCTGATGTTGCCGGTCGACTTGGCCATCTTCGCGCCACCGATCCGGAGGTGAGCGCAGTGCAGCCAGGTGCCGACGAACCGCTTGCCGGTCGCGGCTTCGCTCTGGGCAATCTCGTCCTCGTGGTGCGGGAAGATGAGATCGACGCCGCCGGTGTGGATGTCGAAGGACTGGCCGAGGTAGTGCATGCTCATCGCCGAGCACTCGACGTGCCAGCCCGGCCGTCCCGGACCGACCTCGGACTCCCAGGCCGGCTCGCCCGGCTTGGGGCCCTTCCAGAGCGCGAAGTCACGAACATCGCCCTTGCCGTACTCATCCGCCTCGACGCGCTCGCCGACCCGGAGCTGGTCCGGATCGAGCCGCGCCAGGGCGCCGTACGCCGGCCACGAGTCGATCTGGAAGAAGACCGATCCGTCGTCGGTCCGGTAGGCGTGACCCCGATCCAGCAGCGTCCGGACCAGGGCGGCCATCGCCTCGATGTGACGCGTCGCGCGTGGCAGGACGTCGGGTCGGGTCATTCGCAGCGCCTCGGCATCGGCCAGGAAGCGGTCCAGCCAGCGGCCGGCGAGGTCCTCGATCGAGGCGCCAGCCTCCGCGGCGCCACGGATGATCTTGTCGTCGACGTCGGTGACGTTCATGACCCACGTGACCCGCAGCCCCCGGTAGCGCAGGTAACGGACGAGCAGGTCAGCGAACAGGAACGACCGGAAGTTGCCGATGTGGGCCGGCCCGTAGACGGTCGGACCGCAGCTGTAGATCCGGACGTGGCCCGGCTCGAGCGGGACGAGCGACCGGATCTCGCCCGACAGCGTGTCCCTGAGCCGGAACGACGTCGCCGCCTGGACGCCGGGGCCCGTGCCCGTGGCGGTCACGACACCGTCTCCGCGACGAGCGTCGCGACGGCGCGGGCCTCGATCGTTCGGCCCGCACCGGCGTCACCCGACAGGTTGCCGGTCGATGCCTTGACGCTGACCGAGCCCGGCGCAATACCGAGCAGGCCGGCGATCGCGGCGGCCATCGCATCGAGGTGGGCGGCGAGGCGCGGGCGGGCGGCCACGATCGTGACGTCGACTGTCTCGGGACGCCAGCCCGCCGTCCGCACGGCGACCAGAACCGAGCGCAGGAGATCCGCGCTCGCGATCCCGCGCGGTGTCCGGTCGTCGGCCGGATGGTGGCGTCCGAGGTCGCCGAGCGCAGCCGCGCCGAGGAGGGCATCGGCGACCGCGTGGAGGGCGGCGTCGCCATCCGAGTGGCCGTGGAGGGCAGGCGCGGCCGGGATCTCGATCCCGCCGAGCCGAAGCGGCCGCCCCGGTCCGAACGCGTGGCCGTCCACGCCGATGCCCACCCGCCGCGCCGCCGGGGCCACCGTCAGCCCTGGTGCGGCTGGGCGAAGACCATCCGGCCCGCCACGGTCTGGAGGACCCGGGTGACCGTCACGTCGAGCTCGGTGTCGATCGCCTTGGCCCCGCCCTCGACGACGACCATCGTCCCGTCGTCCAGGTAGCCCACACCCTGGCCGGCGTCCTTGCCAGGCTGGATCACGCGGATCCGGATCTCCTCGCCCGGCAGGAGCGCAGGCTTGACCGCGTTCGCCAGCGAGTTGACGTTCAGCACCCGGACGCCCTGCAGGTCGGCGATCCGGTTGAGATTCAGGTCGTTGGTCAGGATCGCGCGACCGCCGCGGCGTGCGACCTCCACGAGCTTCGAGTCGACCTCGGTCGTGCCCGGCACGTCCTCGTCGATGACGACGACGGGCGTCTTGCCCTCGCGCCGCATGCGGGCCAGGATCTCGAGGCCGCGCCGGCCGCGCGTCCGCCGGAGGGAGTCGGAGCTGTCGGCCAGCCGCTGGACCTCGTCGAGGACGAAGCGGGGGACTTCCAGCGTGCCGAACAGGAAGCCGGAGTCGGCAATGTCCGCGATCCGGCCGTCGATGATCGCGCTGCTGTCGACGAGGATCCGGGGGCCGCTCTCACCGTCCCCGGTCGCCCGCCGGAGCAGGCCCATGGACTCGGCCGCGGCGATCAGGTCGTGCCGCTTCGCGACGGTCAGCCCGACCATTCCAAGGCCGAGGAAGATCGAGATCCCGAGCGGCGCAAGGGTGCCGAGCGTGCCCGGCAGGGCCGACAGCGGCAGGCCGATGAGAAGGCCCATGAGGAGGCCCAGGAACAGGCCGACGATCGCCGTCACGAACTCGGCCGTCGAGAGGTTCTGGACGCTGCGGAGCATGACCGTGGCGGGGATGATCGTCAGATATGGCAGGACCGACGCGCCGACGACCGTCCAGGCGAGGACCCAGGCGCCGACGAGCAACGGCGCACCGGGAGCCGGCTCGAAGACGGCGAACTGGCCGATGACCAGCGAGATCCCGATGAGGCCGCCGAGCGCCGCGCCAAGGATCCGGATGCCACGGATCATGGCTTCACGCGAGCGAACGGAGGGGGGCGGCCGGGTGCCGGCCCATCGTGGCGACGACCATCGGCGTGCGGGTCAGCCTAGCACCCGCTCGGCGGCCGGAGCCAGACGCTCGCGCCCGGCCTGATCGTCGTCCGCCGCTTCGTGGCCTCCCAACGCCATCCGGATCGCCTCGCGGAGTGTCCCGGCGGACCGGACCTCGAGGCCCTCGACCCGGGCACTCGCGCCCCCGCGGCCCAGCGGCACGATCGCCCGGGCGAAGCCGAGTCGTGCCGCCTCTCGGAGCCGACGCTCCAGCCCGCCGATCGGGCGGAGCTCGCCGAGGAGCCCGACCTCGCCGATCGCGACCGTGCCGTGCGGGATCGGCCGGTCGCGCAGGGATGAGGCGAGGGCGAGCGCGATCGGGAGGTCGAGGCCGGGCTCCGCGACACTCAGGCCGCCGGCAAGGTTGGCGTACACGTCGTGCGTCCCGAGCCCCACGCCGGCGCGGCGCCCGAGGACGGCGAGGAGCAGCGCAAGCCGGTTCGGATCCACGCCGGAGACCCGCCGCGCGGGCGTGCCGTAGCCGGCCGGCGCGACGAGTGCCTGGACCTCGACGAGCAGGGGCCGCGTGCCCTCCATCGTGGCGGCAACGACGCTGCCGGGCGCCGCGTCCGGGTGCTCGGCGAGGAACGCCCGTCCGGGATCGGCGACCTCGACCAGCCCGGACTCGCGCATCTCGAAGACGCCGATCTCGTCCGTCGAGCCGAAGCGATTCTTCGTGGCGCGCAGCAGCCGCAGCACGCCACCGCGGTCGCCGCCGAGCTCCACGACCGCGTCGACGAGGTGCTCCAGCGTCCGTGGTCCGGCAATCGAGCCATCCTTGGTGACGTGGCCGACCAGGATCACCGCGATGCCATGACCCTTCGCCAGCTCCATGAGCCGCAGAGCGGATTCCCGGACCTGCCCGACGCTGCCCGCGGGGCCGTCGAGCTCCTCGACGCTCATCGTCTGGATGGAGTCCACGACGACGACGAGCGGGCGTGCCGCGCGCGCGGCCTCCGCGATCGCGCCGACCTCGCTTGCGGCGAGCACGCCCACGGCCGCTCCCGCCCGACCCGTCGCCAGGCCGAGGCGCGCCGCCCGCAGCCGGATCTGCGATGCCGATTCCTCGCCCGTGGCGTAGATGACCGATCCCGCCTCCCCGCCGTGGCCCGCGGCCACGCCGGCAGCCACCTGCAGCAGCAGGGTCGACTTGCCCACGCCGGGCTCGCCGCCGATCAGCACCAGCGAGCCGGGGACGATGCCGCCGCCGAGAACCCGGTCGAGCTCGCCGAGCCCCGTCGGCAGGCGCGGCGTCGGACCCTCGCGGACGTCAGTCAGGGGCACCGGCGCCGCGACCGCGCCAGGAGCCGGTGCGTGGCGAGCCCGGGCCGCCGGGGCCACGACCGTCTCCACGAGCGTGCTCCATGCCTCGCAGGCCCGGCACTGTCCCTCCCACCGGAGGAACTCCGCGCCGCAGGCCTGGCAGACGTAGCGGCTCTGGGCCCGGGCCATGCCGGGCCTATGAGACTTCGACGGGGGTCTTCTGCTCGGCCGCCGAGATCACGATGCCGTCGTCGGCGTTGGCGTCGACCAGGATCGTCGACCCGGCGGGATAGCGACCGAGGAGGAGGTGCTCAGCGAGCACGTCCTCGATGAGATTCTGGATCGTCCGGCGGAGGGGCCGCGCCCCGAAGGCCGGATCCCAGCCGAGCTTGATGAGGTGGTCCTTCGCCGCCGCGGTGACCTCGAGGGCCATGCTCTGGGCCTTCAGCTGATCGCGGACCCGCCGCAGCATGAGGTCGACGATCTGGCCGATCTCGTCCTTCGTGAGGCTCCGGAAGACGACCGTCGCGTCGATCCGGTTCAGGAACTCCGGCCGGAAGCTGTTCTTCAGCTCCGCCTGGACCTTCTCCTTCATCAGCTCGTACGACGCCTCGCGCTTGCCGGCCTCGTCCCCGGCGACCGGCCGGAAGCCGAGCGAGGCGTTCGTCTGAAGCTGCTTCGCCCCGAGGTTCGAGGTCATGATGATGATCGTGTTCCGGAAGTCGACCCGGCGCCCCTTGGCGTCGGTCAGCTGCCCGTCCTCGAGGATCTGGAGGAGGATGTTGAAGACCTCCGGGTGGGCCTTCTCGACCTCGTCGAGGAGCACCACGGCGTAGCTCTTGCGGCGGACCGCCTCGGTCAGCTGGCCACCTTCGTCGAAGCCGACGTAGCCGGGCGGGGCGCCGACGAGGCGGCTGACGTTGTGGCGCTCCATGAACTCGCTCATGTCGATCTTGATGAGCGTGTCCTCGCTGCCGAACATGAACTCGGCGAGCGCCTTGGCCAGCTCCGTCTTCCCGACGCCCGTCGGGCCGAGGAAGATGAACGACCCGATCGGCCGCTTGGGATCCTTGAGGCCCGCGCGCGCGCGTCGGACGGCGCGCGAGACGGTCTCGATCGCCTCGTGCTGGCCGATGACGCGGTTGTGGAGCGCGTCCTCCATGTGGAGTAGCCGCTCCGATTCCTCCTGCGCGATGCGGGTCACCGGGATGCCGGTCCACATCGCGACGACCTGCGCGATCTCTTCCTCGTCGACCGTCGGCGCGTCGCCGGCGATCGTGGTCTGCCACTCGCCGCGGAGGGCGTCGACCTTCTCGCGTTGGCTGGCTTCCTGCTCACGGAGCTGCGCGGCGGCCTCGTAGTCCTGGGCGCTGATCGCCGCGTCCTTCTCCTTGGTCACGCGGTCCAGCTCGCGCTGGCCCTCGCGGAGCGCGGGGGGCGCGGACGCGTGGCGCAGCCGGACGCGGCTCGCGGCCTCGTCGACCAGGTCGATCGCCTTGTCGGGCAGATGGCGGTCCGTGATGTAGCGGATCGAGAGGTCGGCGGCGGCTCGGACGGCATCGTCCGTGATCGAGACCTTGTGATGCTGCTCGTATCGCTCCCGAATGCCGAGCAGGATCTCGACGGTCTGCTCCATGGTCGGCTCCTCGACCATGACCGGCTGGAAGCGCCGCTCGAGGGCCGCGTCGCGCTCGATGTACTTGCGGTACTCGTCGAGCGTCGTCGCGCCGATGCACTGCAGCTCGCCGCGAGACAGCGGCGGCTTGAGGATGTTCGCGGCGTCGATGGCGCCCTCGGCCGCGCCCGCGCCGACGAGGGTGTGGAGCTCGTCGATGAACAGGACGGCGTCGTTGGTGTTCCGGAGCTCCTCGATGATCTTCTTGAGGCGCTCCTCGAACTCGCCACGGTACTTCGTGCCGGCGACCAGCGAGCCGATGTCGAGCGTCAGGACGCGCTTGTTGAGCAGGATGTCCGGCACGTCGCCGGCGACGATCCGGTGGGCCAGCCCTTCCGCAATGGCGGTCTTCCCGACGCCCGGCTCGCCGATCAGCGCGGGGTTGTTCTTCGTCTTCCGGCCGAGGATCTGGATGACCCGCTCGATCTCCTTCTCCCGGCCGATGACCGGGTCGAGCTTGCCGGCGCGGGCGGCCTCGGTCAGGTTGATCCCGAGCGCGTCGACGGTCGGGGTCTTCGAGCTCCGCTTCGTCTCCTGGGCCGGGCCGACGGACGACGACTGCGACAGGACGCGGATGACCTCGTGGCGGACCTTGTCGAGGTTGACGCCCAGGCTCTCGAGGACGCCGGCCGCGATGCCCTCGCCTTCGCGGACGAGGCCGAGCAGGAGGTGCTCCGTGCCGATGTAGTTGTGGCCGAGGCGCCTGGCCTCGTCGATCGCGAGCTCGATGACCCGCTTCGCCCGGGGCGTCAGCCCGACCTCGCCGACGACCGGCCGGTCACCGCGGCCGATGATGAACTCGACCGCCGTTCGAACCTTGGCCAGCTCGACGTTCATGTTCTCGAGGACGCGCGCGGCCACGCCCTCCCCTTCCCGGACCAATCCGAGGAGGAGGTGCTCCGTGCCGATGTAGTTGTGGTTGAAGCGCTGCGCCTCGTCCTGTGCCAGCGTCAGGACTTTTCGCGCGCGATCCGTGAACTTGTCGAACCGCTCCATAGACTCGAACGCCCGTTCCCTATCCGCGCCCGTTCAGGCGCAGGGTCATGCTAGCACGGGCCTCTTGCGCGAAGACTCAGCGGGACCGGACGCGTGTGACGGCTGCGCGCCGCCCGGCCGACGCCGGCCGGGACCGAAACGTCAGGCGGTTTCCTTCTCCGTGGCCTCCGCCTCCGGGGCCTCGGCCTCCGGGGCCTCGGCCTCGCCAGCCGCCTCGGCCGGGGCCGGCTCGGCGTCCGCGTCCGTGGCCGTCGCCGCAGGCTCCTCGGCTGCCTCGGCGGGCTCCGCCACAGGGACCTCGGATGCCTCGGTCGGCTCTGCTGCAGGTGCGTCAGCCACGACCGCCTCGACCGCCGGTTCCGCGCCGGCACTCTCCTCGGCGGACGCCTCGGCCTCGGCCCCGGGAACGGATTCGGCGATCCCGGTCGCCTCCGCAGTGGCGGCCTCGGCCGCGGGCTCGTCGGCCGCTGCGACCTCGGGCTCGGGGGAGGGCTCCACCGAGGCTGACGAGGGCTCGGCCTCGGGCTCGGCCTCGGACTCAGCCTCGGCCACGGCCTCGGCGTCGACGTCGGCATCCTCTCCGGCTTCGGCTCGAGCCAGCTGCTCGCGGACGCCGGCAAATGCGGCAGCGAGGGTCGTGTCGATGCCACCCTCGGGCTCCTGGATCGCGTCAGCCGCGGTGTAGGACCGCTGCCGATCGCGATCCGCCCCCCGGGACCGGCGCTCGGCCCGCTCGGCCCGCTCCGGACGCCCCGCCGGCATCGCTGCCGGAACGGCTTCGACTGCCGGCCGAGCCGGCGCCTCCTCGGCTTGCTTGAGGCTGAGGCCGAGGCGGTGCCGCTCGGAATCGAGGCTGATGATCCGGAGCTTCAGCTGCTGGCCCTCGTGGACGACGTCGCCCGGATGCGCGACGCGCTGGTTGGACAGCTCGCTGATGTGGATCAGCCCTTCGAGCCCGTCGCGGACGCGCACGAACGCGCCGAAGTTGACGAGCTTGGTGACGGTGCCGTCGATGACATCGCCGACCTTGAAGTCGGCCACCGTCGAGTGCCACGGGTCGGGCTGGAGCCGACGGATCGAGAGGCTGATCCGGCCGCGCTCGTGGTTGATGTCGATGACCTCCGCCTCGACCTCCTCGCCGACGCGGTAGCCGCCCTCGGGGTTATTGACCTTGTTCCAGGACAGCTCGCTCTTGTGGACGAGCCCGTCGATGCCGCCGAGGTCGACGAAGACCCCGAATGGCGCGATCGAGCGAACCGTGCCCTTTACCCGCTGGCCGACCTGGAGGCTGCTGAACAGCTCGTCGCGCTTCTCCCGGCGCTCCTCGTACAGCGCGACCTTCTCCGACAGGATCAGCCGGTTGGCCTTGCGATTGACCTCGAGGATCTTGAGGCGGAGCTTCCGGCCGACGAACGGCTGGAGCTTCTCGGCGATCTCCTGCGCGGCGTCGCGCGGCTGGTCGTTCTGGGGCCGCCGCGGGAAGTCGACGATCTGGCTGATCGGCACGAAGCCGCGGATGCCACAGTCGACGATGAGGCCGCCCTTGTTGTGGTCGATGACCGGGGCCTCGATGATGACGCCCGCCTCGAACTGCTCCTGCATCGCGCGCCACTTGCGCTCGAGGCCGGCACGACGAAGCGACAGGACGACGTGGCCCTCGGGGGACTCGGGCTGCAGGACGTAGACGAGGACCGTGTCGCCGACGTTGAGCTGCGGCTGGGTCTCGGTGTTGCGGCCGAAGAGCTCGCGATTGCTGACCACGCCCTCGCTCTTGGCGCCGATGTCGACCAGGATCTCGTCCTTGTCGATGCGGACGACCGAGCCTTCGACGACGTCGCCGTGCTTGAAGCTCTTGATGTCCGCGTCCTGCTCGGCGAGGAGCTCCTCCATCGTGGTCGGCTCGGGACCCGATGGCGCCCCGTTCCCCGCAGGTCGCGGCGCGGAGGCTGGTACCTCGGCGACCGGCGCCTCCTCGGTCGTGGCAACCGGCGTGGACGCCGCCTCCGGCTCCTCCGCCAGCGCATCGGGGGTGACCGGGCCCGCCTCCTCCGGCGTTGCCGGAGTTGCCTCTGCGGCTACCGCGCCCGCTTCCTCAGGCGCTGCCGGGACGGCTTCAGCCTCGGGAGCGGCCTCCGCAACGGGCGCGTCTACCGCCGTCGCGGCTTCCGTCGCGGCCTCGGCCACGGGTGGCTCGGCGGGTTCGGGGGTCACGGGCCCGCCGACCTCGGTCGGCGACGCGATGGCGTCCGGGTCGGATGCCGGGTTGGCGGGCTCGTCCGCGACGGCGACCGTCGCGTCGGACTGCTCGGCTGCCGGGGCCTCCGCGGTCGCGTCGGCCGGCGGCGTCGTCCCGCCCTGCTGCTCTTCGGTCAACTCATTCGTCTCCTGTTCGAAACAGCTCCCTCGAAACAGAACAGCCCGAGCGTCTCGCTCAGGCCGTCGGTCTGCGATCGGGTGGTCCGTGAGGGTTGGCCCGCGGTCACTCCTTCGAAGGCGAATCGGGTGAACGACGCTCTTCTGCTGTTCCGCCCCGAAGGGCCACGGGAGTCTAGCACGCTCGATCACGCCGCTACAATCGGCGCCCCGTGCCCGAGCTGCCCGATCTGGCCATCGTCGCCGACGCCTTTCACGCTGCGCTCGCCGGTCGAACCGTCAGCTCCGCCGAGGCGGTGGCGCCGCTGGCCGTTCGTGGCACGCCGGCCGAGCTTCAGGCACTTGCCGGCCAGCGACTCGAGACCGTCCGCCGGCAGGGCAAGTTCGTGCTGTTCGAGCTCGAGCGTGACCGGCTCGCCGTCAACGCCATGCTCACCGGCCGATTCCAGCTGGCCGGGCCATCCGCCAAGCGCCCGTCGAGCACGGCCGTCGTCCTGGCCTTCGGCCAGCGGGCGGCCGGCCCAAGGGACGCCGCGGCCTGGACCCGCGGCGCGGACTGGCTGCCCGGCGACGCCGACCTCGCCGAGGTCCGATACCGGGATCCGAGCCAGATGGGCAAGGTCTACGTGCTGCCGGCGGGTGTCCGACGGGACGTTCCGGGGCTGGGCGGCGCAGACCAGGGGCCGGACGCCGACGACGTCGGCCTGACGCTCGACGTCTGGCGCGAGCGAATTCGCCGTCACCCTGGCGAGCTCAAGCCACTGCTGCGGAACCAGGCGTTCGTCGCCGGCATCGGGAATGCCTACAGCGACGAGATCCTCCACGCCGCCCGGTTGAGCCCCTTCAGGAAGCGGGCCTCGCTGGCTCACGAGGAGATCGAGGCGCTCTACCGCGCGGCGCGCGCGGTTCTCGAGAACGCGAAGACCGTCCTCCGCGAGCGCGTCCCGCCGACCTTCGAGACGCAGGTCCGGGACTTCATGGCCGTCCACCTGAAGGGCGGGCAGCCCTGTCCCCGATGCGGCTCGCGGCTGAGCGAGGTCAGGTCGCGCAGCGAGGCGACGACGTGGTGCCGGACCTGCCAGCGCTGACCATCGCGGGGGCCGCTTGGCCGAGCTCGATCGGCTCGTTTACCAGGGGATGAGGAGAACCCGCCCGACGCGCAGCGTCGACGGGTCGGCGATGTCGTTCAGCTCCCGGATCGCGCGGACTGTCACGCCGAAGCGCGACGCGATGACGCTCAGGGTGTCCCCGCTCTTGACCGTGTAGGTCCGGAAGCTCGGCTGCGGGCTCGGCCCGGGCGCGCTCGGCCCGGCTGTCGGGAAGGGGGTCAGGCCGGGGCCTGGCGTGTCGCCCGGATCCGCGGTCGGCGCGAGCGTCGCGAGATCCGTCGGGACCGTCGTCGGCGGCGGCGTCGCCGGACTCGACGTGCCGATCACGTCCGCTGGAGCCACCCCGCGAAACCCCGAGATGGCGAGCGTGAGCAGCGTCGTCACCAGGATGACGGCCGGGATCGCCGGCCAGCGGCGGCGATCGAGCACCAGCCCGAGGAGCACGGCCGTGAGGCCGCCGGGATCCTCGATCGTGGCCGTCGTCCGAGCCAGGTTCCAGCGAGTCGGCGCATCCCCGCGCCCGGAGAGGCGCGCCTGCCGAGCCGCGACGGATGCGAGGTAGGTGGCGCATGGTGGATATGACGCCGTCAGGCAGGGGCGCTCCTGCTTCTCCGGCGCGAGGGCTGCCGGAGGGTTGAAGGCCGTGCAGCGATGCTCACGGCTCGGAGCCGCGAGGCGCCAGTCGCCGGCCCCGGCAACGATGAACGGACAGATCGAGGTGGCGTCGTGGATGGGTGTCGCGGCCCCGGAGGTGGGCGCCCGGGC
>JBQGDI010000068.1:0-13301 GCA_052038965.1 Candidatus Limnocylindrales bacterium
ATCGTGGAAGACGAGGGCCGCGAGGACGATGACGATCAGCGGGACCGCCCCGTTGAGGATCGCCGCGATGGCCGAATCGACGGACAGCTCGGCCCAGGTGATGAGGGTGAACGGGATGACGATGTTGATCGCGGCCATCACGGCCAGGTGGGCATACGTCCTCGGGTTGCGCGGCAGCGGCTCGCGGGCCGCGATCACGACCGTCGCCAGGAGGGCGAGGCCGATCGCGAGGCGGGTCGCGATCAGGGTGAAGGTGGGCAGCGTCTCGACGCCGAGCTTGATGAAGGCGTAGCTGGTGCCCCACATGACGCCGAGGGCCAGGAGGAGCGCCCAGTCTGACCGGGTGGGACGCGCGATCATCGGCGGATGATACCCCGAATGTTGGCCTAGACAAGTGGGCCAACAGCGGCATCAACCTTGGATGGTCCACGAGCCTGACAACACGCTCGTGGTGCGGTCGGTTGCAGTCGTGCCACTACGATGTCGGGCATGCGGCTGCTGGAGCGCGACGCACCGCTCGGCACCCTCCATCGCCTTCGTGCCGAGGTCCCTGCCGACGGCGGTCGCCTGGTGTTCGTCGAGGGCGAGGCCGGGGTCGGCAAGACGTCCCTGCTGGACGCCTTCCGCAGCTCGATCGGGGCTGGGGGCCGGGTCCTGCTCGGTTCGTGCGACCCGCTGTCGACGCCGCGGCCGCTCGGACCCCTCGTCGACGTCGCCGACGAGCTCGACCCCGAGCTCGGCCGCCTCGTCAGGGACGGCGGCCCGCGTGACGCGGTCCTCGGCGCACTCCTGGCGGCGCTCCGTCGGGGGCGCGGCGATCTCGTCCTGCTCCTCGACGATCTGCACTGGGCAGACGAGGCGACCCTCGATGCCCTGCGCTTCATCGGCCGTCGAGTCGCGTCGACGAGGGCCCTCCTGGTCGGGACCTACCGCGACGACGAGGTTGGGCGACAGCACCCGCTGCGCGTCGTCGTCGGCGACCTTGCGACCTCGCCGGCGGTGCGTCGGATTCCGCTCGAGCCGTTGTCGGCGGCGTCGGTGGAGCTGCTGGCGCGCGACACGGGCCTCGACCCGGTGGAGCTCCACCGGCGAACCGGCGGCAACCCGTTCTACGTGACCGAGGTCATCGCCGGGGCACCGGCGCGCATCCCGGTGACGGTCCGCGACGCGGTGCTCGCCCGCGCGGCACGGCTCTCACCGCCGGCCCGGCGGACCCTCGAGGCGGCGGCGGTCATCGGCCCCGTCGTCGACGCCGACCTCCTGGCCAGGGTCGGCGACGCCGCGGCCGCCGACGAGTGTCTCGCCAGGGGGCTCCTCCTGTCGGACGGGCGCTCCTACCGATTTCGCCACGAGGTCGCGCGCGAGGCGATCCTCGGCGCCACCGACCCGACCGTTCGGATCGCCCTGAACGGAGCGGTCCTCGCGGTCCTCGAGGCGGGCCCGCCCGAGGCGCGGCCGCTGGCGCGGCTGGCGCATCACGCCGACGAGTCGGGCAACCCGGAGGCCGTCCTGCGGTACGCGCCCGCGGCCGGGCGCGAGGCGGCCGTCGCCGGGGCGCATCGTCAGGCCGCCGCCCAGCTGGCGCGGGCGATGCGACATGCCGGCTCGCTCGTCGGCCTCGATCGGGTCGCGCTGCTGGTCGACTTTGCGCGCGAGCACGCGCTGGCCGTCCGATTCGACCTCGCCGTGGCGGCCTTCGAGGAGGCAATCGGGATCTGCCGGGCCGAGCGTGATCGTCGACAGGAGGTGGCGATCCTCGCGGAGCTCGCCAAGGCGAAGGTGTCGATGGCTCGCAACGCGGAGGCGGAGGCCGCATCGCGCCAGGCGCTCGAGGTCGCGGAGACCCTGGCGGACATGCCGGAGAAGGTGGAGGCGATCAACACCCAGGCCTACCTGCGGATGCTCGATCGAGACAACGCCGAGGCGATCAGCCTCGGTCGACAGGCGATCGAGATGGCGGCGATGGAGCCCCGGGCCCTGCCGTCCGCGGTCCAGGCCTGGAACACGGTCGGCAGCTCACGCATCCTGACCGGCGACCTCGGTGGGATCGCCGATCTCGAGACGAGCCTCCGGCTGGCGCTCGAGCACGGCCTCGATCGGAACGCGGCGTCGGCCTACAGCGTCCTCGCGTCGGCCCTCGGCGAGATCTACGAGTTCGTTCGAGCCGAGCCGTTCTTCGAGGCCGGGATCCGGTACACCACCGAGCGTGACCTCGACTCGAACCGGCTGTACCTCGAGGCGTGGCAGGCGCTGTCGCTCATGCATCGGGGCCGCTGGTCAGAGGCCGGGACGATCGCGGCTGCCGTCCTCGCCCGGCCCGACAACTCGACGATCAGCCGGATCATGGCCCTGCTCGCGGCCGGCCGGCTGCGAGCGAGGCGCGGGGATCCGGACGCGTGGGTCGCCCTCGACGAGGCCCTGGCCATGTCGGCCCCGACCGGCACGCTCCAGCGGATCGGACCCGTGCGCGCGGCCCGCGCCGAGGCGGCCTGGCTCGCCGGGGACCTCGCCCGATCCGCGATCGAGGCGGAGTCCGCCCTCGACCTGGCCATCGCGAAGGGCCATCCCTGGCACATCGGCGAGCTGTCGTGGTGGCTGGTCAAGGCGGGACGGCCCGCCCCACCGGCCGTGACGAAGGCCGCCGAGCCGTGGCGCCTGCAGCTCGACCGACGGCCTGCGGCCGCCGCGGACGCCTGGCTGATGCTGGACGGCCCGTACGAGGCGGCTCGCGCGAGCCTCGACGCGGACGACGTGCCGACGGTCGAGGCCGCGCACGCGACGTTCGATCGTCTCGGTGCGCGGCCGGCCGCGTCGATCGCAGCTCGCCGACTGCGCGAGCTCGGGGCGACCTCGATCCCGCGAGGCCGGCGACCGAGCACGCGAGCCCATCCCGCCGGCCTCACGGAACGGGAGCTCGAGGTGCTCGGGCTCGTGGTGCGCGGGCTCACGAACCAGGCCATCGCCGCCCGCCTGTTCGTCTCGCCGCGAACCGTCGACCACCACGTGGCGTCAGTCCTCGGCAAGCTCGGAGTCGAGCGGCGCACTGACGCGGGAGCCGCAGCGATGCGCCTGGGCATCCGCGCCGAGGCTGGGCAGGCGGCCGACCCAGAATAGGCAGCCACCACCGATGTCCTGACGGCGCCATGGGCCGAACCTCCGGGGACGGCCGAAGGACGGCCGACGAGGACGGAGGTGGCAGTGCCGCGGTACATCGTGGAGCGGTCGTTCCCGGAGGGCTTCGAGCTGCCGCACGGCGAGGGCGGCGTCGACGTCTGCCGAGGCGTCGTGGGGGTCAACGAGGACCTCGGCGTCACGTGGGTCCACTCCTATGTCCGGGACGACCGATGCGCGACGTTCTGCGTCTACGACGCCCCGAACCCCGAGTCGATCCGGCGCGCCGCCGAGCGCAACGGCCTGCCCGTCGACCGGATCACCCGGGTCAGCGTCCTCGACCCGTACTACTACACGCCGTCGGAACGTGACGGCGCGGATTAGGGCGCGATCCGAGCGGGTCGTCGGTCGGACGACCGATGGCCGCGGGCTCGCCGCGCGCCAGGGTTTGGGGCCACGGCCGGGATCGGCTCGGCAGAACCAGGAGGAGCGAATGGCCAAGTTCATGGATGTCCACAACGGGTTCTTCGGCGTCACCGCGGAACAGCTCGCCGAGGCGCACCAGCGCGATCTCGCGATCCAGGACGGCGAGGGCGTGGTGTACGAGCGGGCCTGGCTCGACCCGGAAGCGGGGAAGGTCTTCTGCCTCGCGTCGGGCCCGTCGAGGGAGGCGGTCATGCGCGTCCATGAGCGCGCCGGGCACCCAACGCCCGAGATCTACCAGGTCACGGTGGAGGTGTAGCAATGCGTCGCATCATCCTGGGAACGGCCGCCTCCGCGGCCCTCCTCATCGGGCTCGCCGCACCCGTCGCGGCACACGAGGCGAACTGCTCGGAGAGCATCGGCAGCGAGGTCCACGGCCAGCACGTCCTCGGCCTCTACGTCGTGGGCGAGGGGCTGAACCTGTCGTCGTGGCCGCCGGCCGGCGGCGTGGGCGAGTACATCGCCGGTGAGGGCGCCGCCCTGCCCGGAGGCCCTGGCCCAACGTTCCACATGGCGAACGGCTTCGCACCGGGCGCCTCGTTCTGCAACACCCAGTCGCAGTCGCCGGGTCTTCACTGGGGCGACTGACGCTCATGCTGGCAGCCGGCCGGCGGCGGACGCCCCGGCCGGCTTTGTGGTGCTTGCCCTCAGGGATTCAGGCGGGCACGGGCAGGGCGACGTTCGCGACCCAGGCCGCGATCTCCGCGCGCCGGTTGGCGCCGAGCTTGGCCAGGATGTGCTCGACATGGGCACTGACCGTCTTCGGTGACACGAACAGCTCGCCGGCGATCTCGGCGTTCGTCCGGCCCGCAGCAATCCCCCGCGCGACCTCGAACTCCCGCGCCGTCAGCGGGTACCAGGCCTCGGCGTCGGCGCCACGGCCCCGGGCCTGGCGCTGGAGCTCCTCGACACGGGTGGCGAGCGGCGCGCTGCCCAGCCGTCCGGCCGCGTCGGCAACCTCGACCAGGACGCGCCCGGCTTCGGCGTAGCGGTTGCTGCGCAGGAGGCACGACGCGAGATCGAGCCGCGCCCAGGCCGACTCCCAGGCCCGGCCGCGGGCGTCCCAGCCCTCGACCGCGGCCTCGAGCAGCGAGCGAGCGGCGACAAGGGTGCCCGCGGCGAGCCGGATGAGTCCCTCGGCATGCGCGAGCGCCGGTGCTGCGACCTCGGCCAGGGGAGACACGACCGGCGCTACCTGCGCCAGCCAGCGTCCCGCGGCCGATGGTTGGCGATCGGCCAGGGCCGCCCTGGCGCCGCTGACGACGAACGGCAAGAGGCCGGCCGCATCGCGGGCCCGGATTCCGATCTCGAGCGCCTCGTCGCAATGCTGCAGGGCCCTCGCCGGCTCGCCGGCCACGAGCGCGGTCTCGGCCTGGCCCCAGAGCGCCGGGAGGATCAGCTCGGACTCGAGGCTGGGCCGGCTGATCGCAAGCGACTCGTCGAGAAGCGTGCGCGCCCGGTCGACCAGGCCCCGTCCGAGCGCGACGTAGGCCAGGGCGGTCCGCGATGAGACGATGCCGCGGCGGCTGCCGGGCTCGACGAGCTCGAGCTCGGCGATCCGAACCGCGTCGTCCCAGCGCCCGGCCGCCCAGGCAAGGTGGGCCGACGCGGCCGCCATGATCGAGCGGCAGAACGACTGCTCGATCTCGTCGGCGTACCTCAGGCCCTCGCGCAACCCCTCCGCGGCCGCCCCGTAGTCCATCACCCGGACCGCCGTCGCCGCGGCCACTCGGTAGGACGAGACGCCGGGGCTCTCGAGGCGAGCGTCGCGCGCCCGCCGGGCGACGTCGAGCATCGTCGCCAGCCCGGCCTGGACCTGGCCCTCGAGGACGCTGGGGACCGCCGCCCAGCAGTCGACGTCGAGCTCGCTCTCGCCGGCCTCCACGGCCAGCGATCGCACCTCGTCGAGGCGGGCGCGAGCCTCCTCGAAGTCCCCGGCGTCGAGCGCGAGGACGGCCTGGTCGAAGCGAACCTGCCCGAGCAGGGAGGCGCGCTCGGGCGATGCCGGCAGTGCCACGAGCTCGGCCTCCGCCTGGTCGACGATCGCCACCCGCTCGTGCCGAGGCCGGACGTCGCGACGGGCGACGAGATACAGGTGGAGCAAGGCGTTCGCCGCACCCAGGGCGTCCCCCGCCTCCTCGAAGTGGGCGCGGGCCGCTCGGGCGGCCTCTTCGATCGCCGGGATACTGTCCACCGCGGCCGCGGCTTGGACGTACTCGGTGTAGAGCTGACCGCGCTCCCCGGCGGTCAATTCGGCCGGCATGTTCGCGACGGCCCGTCGATACAGCTCGAACGACTCGAACCGGCTCGACATCGCCGCCGCCGTCCGGGCGCCGGCGAGCGCCGCTCGGTAGGCCTGGGACCGGAGCCCCGCTCGTTCGACGTGGATCGATGCGTGGACCTCGTTCGAGCCGACGAGCTCGGCCCCGAACTCGCCCGCACGGGCGTGCAGCCGTCGAAGCTCCGCGGTCGGGACGGTCGCGTACAGGGCATCGCGCAAGAGCTGATGCCGGAAGTCGTAGTAGCCCCGGTCGACGTACTCGAATGGGAACAGGATCGAGCCGTCGACGAGCTCCTGGAGCGGGGCGTCGAGCTCCTCGATCGGTCGATCCATGATCCCGGCGAGGACGTCCGGGGCGAAGCAGCGACCCATGACGGCGGCGGCGCGGGCAACGGCGCGCGCCTCACCGCTCAGCCGGTGGACCCGCGTCAGCACCGCATCCTCGATCGTATCCGGCACGGCGGCGTCCCGGATCGAGCGACCGTCGGCGGCGATGTCGTCGCCGACGGCAGCGAGGAGCTCCTCGATATGGAGCGGGATGCCGTTGGTGCGCTCGAAGACCGCCTCCGCGACCTCGCGCGACGCGGGGAGGCCGGTCCCGAGCAGCAGCGTCGTCACGAGCGCCGTGTCGGCCGGCGTGAGCCGCTCCAGCCGCAGCTCCTCGCCCAGGCGCTGCGTCAGGAGCCTCGCCCGCCAATCTCGGTGGATCGACCCGACGGGCAGCTCATCGAGCCGATACGCCGCGAGCAGCAGCAGCGGGCGATCCTGGCCGAGCCGCGCCACGTCGCCGATGGCTTCGAGCGTCAGCTCGTCGGCCCACTGGAGGTCCTCGAAGGCCAGGGCCGTCGGGCGGTCGATCGCGTCGACGATCGCCTCGGCGATCTCGCGGACGAGGATCCGCCGTGAGGCCAGCGAATCCCCGCCCTTCCCGGCGCGGAGCTCGAGCAACCGGGCACCGAGGTCGCCGAAGTCGGTCGTGCTCATCGACCGTGCCATGTCGTGCAGTGACGCCAGCGGCACGAGGCTGTCCTGTGGCGCGAGGTCGCCCTTGGCGGCTCGGAACCCGGCGAGGATCGCCTGCCGGAGCGTCGCCTTCAGGAGCCGGGTCTTGCCGATCCCGGCCTCGCCGGCGAACAGCAGGAGGCCGCCGCGACCCGCCTTCGCCTCCCCGATCCGACGCTCGCCCAGGGCGAGCATCTCGTCCCGACCGACGAGCAGGGGGCTCTGCAGGGGACGCGGCTGGGCCATGCGCGGAGTCTACGAGGGGCTGCAACCTCGGCATCGGTCGAACGACCGATAGGCCCTCTGCCCGCGGACCTCGCGGATCAAGCCGGCGCCCGCACGGCTGCGACCAGCGTCACGTCCGCGGCCTGACGGGCGGCACTCCCCGTTCGCGAAGCGGCGCGCTAGCATCCGTCGAAATCTCGCCGGAGCCAACCGATGCTCAGCCTCGACACGATCCAGCGCGCGCCGAAGGCGCTGCTCCACGATCACCTCGACGGCGGCCTGCGCCCGGCGACCGTCATCGACCTGGCGAGGGAGTTCGGCTACGCCGGCCTGCCGACGACCGACGTCGACGACCTCGCGGCGTGGTTCCGGCGCGGCGCGGACCGGAAGTCCCTCGAGCTCTACCTCGAGACGTTCCAGCACACCGTCGGCGTGCTCCAGGAGCGAGACGCGATCATCCGCGTCGCCGCCGAGTGCGCCGAGGACCTCGCCGCCGACGGCGTCGTCTACGCCGAGGTGCGGTACGCCCCGGAGCTCTCGACCGAGGGCGGGCTGACGCTCGACGAGGTCGTCGAGGCGAACCTCGAGGGATTCCGGCTCGGCTCGGCGCGCGCCGCAGGGGCCGGTCGACCGATCGTCATGCGGGTCCTGCTGACGGCGATGCGCCAGGCGGCGCGGTCCGTCGAGGTCGCCCAGTGCGCCGTCCGCTGGCGGGACGCCGGCGTCGTCGGCTTCGACATCGCCGGCCCGGAGGCCGGCTACCGCCCGACACGCCACCTCGAGGCGTTCGACTACATCCGTCACGAGAACTTCCACATCACGAGCCACGCCGGCGAGGGCTTCGGCCTGCCGTCGATCTGGGAGGCGCTCCAGTTCTGCGGCGCCGAGCGGCTCGGTCACGGCGTCCGGATCGTGGACGACATCACCGTCCTCGACGATGACTCGGTTTCGCTCGGGCGGCTCGCGACCTTCGTCCGAGATCGCCGTGTTCCGCTCGAGATGTGCCCGACCTCGAATGTCCACAGCGGCGCTGCGCCGTCGATCGAGGAGCACCCGATCGACCTGCTCCGGCGCCTCCGCTTCCGGGTCACCGTCAACACCGACAACCGGCTGATGTCGAACGTCAGCCTGTCGAGCGAATTCAAGACGCTCGACGAGGCCTTCGGCCTCGGCCTCGGCGAGATGGAGTGGCTGACGATCAACGCGATGAAGTCGGCGTTCGCCCCCTTCGACGAGCGGCTCCGGATCATCAACGAGGTCGTGAAGCCCGGCTACGCGCACCTCCGTGCAGAGGCGTCGAGGGTCGTCGTCAAGGCTTGACGAGGGCTCGCGGGGAGCTCAACGAACGGGCCAGAAGATCTCCGTGATCGTCGGGCCGGGGTCCTCGGGTCCCGTGAGGTAGCACTCCCACGGCGGGCCGGCCACGGTCAGGCCCTCGGCGCCGATCCACGCCTGGCCGCGCCCCCACGCCTCGCCCAGCTGCTCGTACGGTCCGACATGGCGCATCGTCACGGCCCGTCCGGCGGGCAGCGACGTGACGTAGACGCGGCCGGTCGGTTGGACGGTCCCGGCGAACGGGAAGCCGGCTTCGGCACTGATCCGCTCCCCGAACGCCTCGTACCGCCCGAAGGGCTCGCCCGCGAATGCGGCGCCGGACCCCTGGATCGCCGCGGCGGCGAGGGCGAAGGCCTCCTGGAACAGGGCCGGCAGGTCGCTCGCCGGACCTTCGATCCGGACCACGGCTGCCGGTCGCTCGTGCAGCTCGACGATCCGTGGCGCCGTGCCGGGGCGCGTCGCAATCTGCTCAGCCATGACAGTCCTCCTCGGTCCCTGATCGTCGGTCGCCGAGGCGGCGGCCGCAAGGCGCGGACGGCCGCTCGCCGCGGGCCGTCCGGCCCGGGTGCGCCAGGCCACGGGGCTCGGCGGGCCCCGCACGACCGGTCAGGGCGCCTCAGGCCAGCTGCGCGATCTGGATGAGGTTCCCGCAGGTATCGTCGAGCACGGCCGTCACGACCGGGCCCATGTCGACGGGCTCCTGGGTGAAGACCACGCCCAGGCTTCGCAGGCGCTCGAACTCGGCCCGCACGTCGTCGACCGCGAACGACGTGAACGGGATGCCGTCTCCGACCAGCGCCGCCTTGAAGGGACCGACCGCCGGGTGGCCACTCGGCTCCAGGAGGAGCTCGACCCCGTCGGGGTCGTCGGGACCGACGACCGTCAGCCAGCGAGCCTCGCCGGCCGGCACGTCGGTCTTCTTCACGAATCCCAGCACCTCGGTGTAGAAGCGCAGGGCCGCCTCCTGATCATCGACGAAGACGCTCGTCACGTGGATGCGCATGGTGTGTCTCTCCTCGGTTATCCGGACCGGCCGAGCCACCGATTCGTCAGCGACTCGAGCGGGCCGCGGTTGAGGTGCAGCAGCTTGTAGCGACCCTGGCGCCGGGCTTCCACCAGCCCGGCATCCTCGAGCACGTCGAGGTGCTGCGAGATCGCCTGGCGCGAGGAGCCCAGGCCGTGCTTCATGACCAGCCGGCTGCAGAGCTCGAACAGGGTCTGGCCGTCGCGCTCGGCGAGCTCGTCGAGGATCGCTCGACGGGTGGGATCCGCCAGGGCCCGAAAGACATCACCCACGCCCAGAGAATATGCAAGTAGAGACTTGCATGTCAAGGGCCACGCAGGCATCCGGCGAGACGTACGATCGCGCCATGCGCGCGCTTGCTCTCGACCGGCCGGCGCCGATCGAACGCCGGCCCCTCCACCTTGCGGAGGTTCCCGAGCCGGTCGCGGGCCCCGGCGAGCTACGACTGCGGGTGGCGGCCTGTGCCGTGTGCCGGACCGACCTCCAGATCGCGACCGGCGACCTGCCCGCGCATCGACAGCCCGTGATCCCCGGCCACCAGGCCGTCGGCGTCGTCGACGCGGTCGGGGAGGGCGTGGCCGGTTGGGCGATCGGCGAGCGCGCTGGCGTGACCTGGCTGGCCGGCTTCGACGGTACCTGCCGCCTCTGCCAAGCCGACCGTCCGAACCTCTGCGAGGGCGCGAGCTTCACCGGCTGGGACCGCGACGGGGGCTTCGCCGAGCGCCTGACCGTCCGGAGCGACGTTGCCGTCCGGCTGCCGGCGCCGATCGAAGATCTGGAGGCCGCGCCGCTGCTGTGCGGCGGCGTGATCGGGTATAGAGCACAGCGGCTGTCCGGCATCGGGCCGGGTGGACGATTGGGCATGTACGGCTTCGGGGCATCGGCGCTTCAGGCGATCCAGGTCGCCCGCCACTGGGGCTGCGAGGTCCACGTCGCGTCGCGGTCGCGGGCGGATCTCGAGCGCGCGGAGCGGTTCGGCGCGGCGTCGGTCGGCGGCTACGACGACCCGCCGCCCAGGTCCCTTGATGCGGCCATCACCTTCGCGCCCGTCGGCTCGGTCGTCATCGCCGCGCTCCGGGCGCTCGACCGCGGCGGAACCGTCGTCGTGAATGCCATCCATCTCGATGGCATTCCGGCGTTCCCATACGACGACCTGTGGTGGGAGCGTTCGATCCGGAGCGTTGCGAACGTCACGCCGGCCGACGCCCGCGAGTACCTCGCGCTCGCCGCCGAGATCCCGATCCGGACGGAGATCGAGGTCCACCCGCTCGCCGACGGCAACGCGGCCCTGGCCCGGGTCGCCAGCGGCGCCGTGCGCGGCGCGGCCGTCCTGTCCATCGCGTAGTCCGGTCCCAGGCCGTCGAACAGGACGGCAACGGCCGCCCAACCGCTAGGCTCCGGGCCGCCCAACCGCTGGGCCCCGGGCCGCGCAGCCACCAGTGTCCAGGCCGCCGGATCGATGGACTTCGTATACGCGAATCCGGGCGGTGAATCTCCGTCTTCTTCCACGATGACCGTCGCGGGTATCTATGCGCCCTCTGTGGGTTCCGACGAATGGCGGGACTGCGGGCCAGGGGGTTGGCCGGGCAGCCGCCGGCGGGGCGCCGGCGGCTCGTCCCCGCGGGCCGCATGAACCGGCGCCTCGGTTGCGCCGACCACTCGCACGAGCGTCCGGTAGCGCATGCCACGAAGGCGGCCGGTCTCGAGCCTCGAGATCACCGACTGGGAGATCCCGGCCCGCCAGCCGAGCTGGCGTTGCGTCAGGCCCGCCCAGAGGCGGCTCCGCCGAACGACCGTGCCGATCAGCTTCGCGCCCAGCTGCTCGGTCTCGTCCAGGTCCTCGAGCAGGTGCCACCGATGCATGGCGCGCAGGATGCCCGCCGCCACTCACCTGCGGGTCATCACCGCATGCTCGTTCGGGAACTGCGGGACCTGGAGACCGCGCGCCTCGCATGCCCGCGACAGGCATCGCCGGAATCGATTGAGGTGCGAAGGCGGATTCCGTGAATACGAACGCGGCTCCGACGGCGGCCTGGCCCGACGGCGGGCAACGCCCCGAGGAGTCCGCTACTGCCGGGCGACGACGTCCGGCCGGCGATACGGCCCCGTGACGACCGCCTCGCCATCCGCCTCGTACGGCTCGCCCCCGGTCCGCCGGACGACGTACCGGTGATGGACCTCCGTGGCGCCCGCCGAGAGCATCGCGTTCACGGGGCAGTACTTCGTGGCCGAGAGCTCGATCGCGCGCCGGATCGCGGCGACCTCGACGACCGGCCCTTCGACCTCGTGGGTGACCACGATCCGGGTCAGGATCTGGGGATACTCGTCGCGCTGGACTGCCTCCACGCGGATGCGGTAGGCGCTGATCTGCTGGCGCTTCTTGGCGGCGATGCCGATGACGTCCATCGCGCTGCACGCGCCGAGGTTCACGACCAGCGTCTCGACCGGGCTGAGCTCGTTCGCAGCATGGTCGTCGCCGTAGACGATCGTCCGCGTCGTGCCGGTCGTGGCCACGAAGCGCTGGCCGCCCTCGTGGACGAGCGTCGCGGTCCGGAGACGGGTCATGCGGAGGCCGTGGCTGCCGGCGCGCCGGCCGCGGCCGCCGGTGAGCCCGCGGTGGCCGACTCGAACTGCTCGTGGTAGAGCCGCGCGTACAGGCCACCGCGCGCCAGCAGCTCGGCGTGCGTGCCTCGCTCCACGATCCGCCCGCCGTCGTAGACGAGGATCAGGTCCGCGCGCAGGATCGTCGACAGCCGGTGGGCGATGGCGATCGTCGTCCGGCCGCGCTCGAGCCGCTCGAGCGCCCGCTGGATGAGCCGCTCGCTGTCGGTGTCGTGGGCCGAGGTGGCCTCGTCGAGGATGAGGATCCGAGGATCCTTGAGGAGCACCCGCGCGATCGCGATCCGCTGCTTCTCCCCGCCCGAGAGCTTGTATCCCCGCTCGCCGACGATCGTGTCGTAGCCCTGCGGCAGCTCGACGATCCGGTCGTGGATCGCGGCCGCGCGCGCTGCGTCCTCGAGCTCGGCCTGCGTGGCTTCCGGCCGGGCGTAGAGCAGGTTCTCGCGAACCGAGGCGTGGAAGAGGTACGTCTCCTGGGTCACGAACCCGATGACCCGGCCGAGCGACACGAGCGAGATCCGCCTGACGTCGAGCCCGTCGATCTCGACCGCGCCCGAATCGACGTCGTACAGCCGCGGGACGAGGTAGGTCGTCGTCGTCTTGCCGGAGCCCGACGGGCCGACGAGGGCGACGAGCTGGCCGGGTAGGACCTCGAAGTCGACGTCGCGCAGCCCGAACGGCAGTGGCTCCGGCACGGCCGCCGCCCCCGGAGCCGACGCGCCGAGGACATTGGCCTGCGGCCCAGCCTCGACGGACGCCTCGATGGCTGCGTCGACGCCAGCGTCGGCCGGGACGTCCGAGACCCGCCGGGGTGGGGCGGACGGGTACCTGAACGAGACGTCGCGCAGGCGGATTCGGCCCTCCACGCGGCGCTCGGTCAGGTCGACGGCATCGGGTGCGTCGGCGATCCCCGGCTCCATCTCGAGGTACTCGAAGATCCGGTCGAAGAGGGCCAGCGCGCCCTGGATCTCGACCTGGACGTTGAGCAGCTGCCCGAGCGGGAAGAAGAGGCGTGACTGGAGGGTCGTGAAGGCCACGATGTCGCCGATCGTCGGGGCGGTCGGGTCGCCCTGGATGGCGAGCCAGCCGGCCAGCCAGTACACGAAGGCCGGCGTGATCGAGAAGATCGTCCCGACGATCATGAAGAACCACCGGCCGACCATGGCCTGCCGGATCTGGAGCGCGCCGAGGCGCCGGTTGAGGCCCCCGAACCGCTCCACG
>JBQGDI010000069.1:0-18352 GCA_052038965.1 Candidatus Limnocylindrales bacterium
ACCGGCGACACGAACGTCGATCCCGACGAGCTCGACTACATCATCCCGGCCAACGACGATGCGATCCGCTCGATCCGGCTCCTCTGCACGCTCGTCGCCGACGCAGCACTGGAGGGTGCGCAGGAGCGCGCCAGCCGGGCCGTGGAGCCGGAGCCCGAGGCGATGCCCGAGCCCGAGTACGATGACGTCCAGGCGACCGACGAGCTTGTCGCCGCCCTCGCCGGCGGCGGGGCGCTGAGCTTCGCGCCCGACGAGGACGACGACCTGCTGCCCGGCGGTCCGGGTGCCGCCCGGCCCACTGGTGACGATGGCGCGAGCCCCGAGGAGATCGCGGCCGAGATGGCCCGCGAGGCCACCGAGTCCAACCCCGGCGAGCGCGGCGCGGCCTGACGGCCGGGCCGGGGCGAGCCACCACCCGAGCCACCCGACCGCGGGCCCCCCGGCCCGCGTCACACGAACAGGAGCACGAACCAGGATGGCCACGATCACGGCCGCGGCGGTCCGCGAGCTGCGCGAGCAGACCGGCGCCGGGATGATGGACTGCAAGCGCGCCCTCGAGGAGGCGGACGGTGACGTCGCCAGGGCCGTCGCGCTGCTCCGCGAGCGAGGGCTCGCAGCGGCCGCGAAGAAGGCCGGTCGGGAGGCGCGTGAAGGCCTCATCGGCAGCTACATCCATACCGGCGGGCGCGTCGGCGTCCTCGTCGAGGTGAACTGCGAGACGGACTTCGTCGCCCGGACCGAGGAGTTCCAGAAGCTCGTCCGCGACCTCGCCATCCAGGTCGCCGGCCTGTCGCCGCTGTACGTCGATGTCGATCGCATCCCGGTGGCTGACCTCGAGACGAAGCGGGCCGAGCTGGCGGCCGATCCGGCGGTCGCGAGCAAGCCAGCCGAGATCCGCGCGAAGATCGTCGACGGCCAGCTGAAGAAGTGGTATCGCGAGGTCGTCCTCCTCGAGCAGCCGTACCGGGACGAGGAGCGGACGGTGCGCGAGCTCGTGACCGACAAGGTCGCCACGATCGGCGAGAACATCCAGGTCCGCCGCTTCGCGCGGTTCGCCCTCGGGGAGGAGCTGTGAGCGGAACCGGCGGCGATGGCTCGACCCCCGGCGACGGGCGTCGGTACGGCCGGATCCTGCTGAAGCTGTCCGGCGAGGCCCTCCTCGGCGATCGCGCCTACGGCGTCGACCCGCGTGTCTGCGCCTCGATCGCTCGCCAGGTGGCGGACGTCCACGGCCGGGGCGTCGAGGTCGGGATCGTCGTCGGTGGTGGGAACATCTTCCGGGGCATGGCCGCGGCTGCCTCCGGGATGGACCGCGCGACCGGCGACTACATCGGCATGCTCGCGACCGTCATGAACGGCCTCGCGCTGCAGGACGCCGTGGAGCGTGTCGGGATCCCGACCCGGGTGATGAGCGCGATCGCGATGAACGAGGTCGCCGAGCCGTACATCCGGCGGCGGGCCGTGCGGCACCTCGAGAAGGGCCGCGTGGTCATCTTCGTCGCGGGAACCGGCAACCCGTACTTCACGACCGACACCGCGGCCGCGCTTCGGGCCGTCGAGATCGGAGCCGAGGTGCTCCTGAAGGCGACGAAGGTCGACGGCGTCTACGATGCGGACCCGATGACCGTGCCCGGCGCGCGCCGCTACGACCGGCTCGAGTACACGGACCTGCTCCGCGACCAGCTGAAGGTGATCGACGCCGCGGCGGTCTCGCTCTGCATGGAGAACGACCTGCCGATCATCGTCTTCGACCTGAGCGTGCCCGCGAACATCGTCCGCGTCGCCGACGGCGAGCCCGTCGGCACGCTGATCGCCGGACCGGAAGGGGGCGTCCGATGAGCCACGAGGTCATCACCTCCGGGGACCACAAGATGGCCCGGGCCGTCGAGGTCATGGAGCGCGACCTCGCGTCGGTCCGGACCGGCAGGGCCTCGACCGGCCTCGTCGAACGGATCCACATCGACTACTACGGCACCCAGACGCCGCTGAACCAGCTGGCCGGGATCAGCATCCCCGAGGCGCACCAGATCGTCATCCAGCCGTGGGACCGCAGCGCCCTGTCGGCCATCGAACGGGCGATCATCAAGAGCGACATCGGCCTCACGCCGAACGTCGACGGCACGGTCGTGCGGCTGAACATCCCGCCGCTGACCGAGGAGCGGCGCCACGACCTCGTCCGCGTCGTCCACAAGCGCATGGAGGAGGCGCGGGTCGAGATCCGGAACCTCCGCCGCGACGCCGCGGACCAGTTCAAGAAGCTCGAGCGCGATGGCGAGGTCGGGACCGACGATGCCCGCCGCCTGCTCGAGGAGCTCCAGCGGACGACCGACCGTCACATCGCCGACGTGGATCGCGTCGGGGCGACCAAGGAGCAGGAGATCCTGGAGGTCTAGTGGCCCGCGCGCCGCTCATCCGCCCGACCGATGCGCCTCCGCAGGCGCATGCGGCCGACGTGGCGCCCGACACCGAGGAGCTGGTCGCCGCCGAGGCGCCGCGCCGGTCCGAGATGCCGCAGCACGTCGCGATCATCATGGACGGCAACCGGCGCTGGGCCCGGGCCCGAGGCGTTTCAGAGCTGGAGGGCCACGCCGCCGGCGTCGAGGCGATCCGGGGACTGCTCCGGCACGCGGTCCGGCGCGGCATTCCCGTCCTGACCCTGTACGCATTCAGCCGCGAGAACTGGGCCCGGACCGACGCCGAGGTCGCGGGGCTGTTCGCCCTGCTGGAGGATGCCATCCGACGCGAGACGGCCGAGCTCCGCGAGCAGGGCGTCCGGGTTCGCCTGCTCGGTCGGGTCGACGAGCTGCCGGCGGACACCCGGCGGTCCATCGAATCGGCCCTGGCCGCCACCGCGGGCGGCGACCGCCTGCTGCTCAACATCGCCTTCAACTACGCCGGCCGCACCGAGCTCGTCGACGCCATCCGGGCGATCGTCCGGTCCGGGGTCGCGCCGGGGGCGATCGACGAGTCGGTCGTCTCGAACGCGCTCTACACCGCGGGCCTGCCGGACCCCGACCTCGTGATCCGAACCGGCGGCGAGCAGCGCCTCTCGAACTTCCTGATCTGGCAGTCCGCGTACGCCGAGCTGGTCAGCACCGACACGCTGTGGCCGGAGTTCGGGCCCGACGCCCTCGACGCGGCCCTCGCGGAGTACGCCAGCCGAACGCGTCGCTTCGGTCGCTGAAGCGGCCCGACCCTGATCGCGACCCAAGCGATGCTCCGCGAACGAGCCCGTAGCGCGGCCATCCTCGTCCCGCCGCTGCTGGTCGCGCTGTGGCTCGGTGGGCCCTGGATCTCGGCCGTCGTCGCGGTCGCGGTGGCCCTCGGGGCCATCGAGGCGTTCCGGCTCCTGGCCCGGGCCGGCCATCCGTCGTTCGCCGCGCTCGGAACGGTCCTTGCCGTCGCCGTCGCCCTGGGCGATTCCGTGAAGGCGCTACCTGGCGGCAGCGGCATCCTGCTGGCTGGCCTCGGGATCGTCCTGATCGGGGTCGCCGCGATCACCCGGCCAGATCCGCGCGATGGCCTTGCCGCCTTCGCGACCACGGCGTTCGGCGCGCTGTACGTCGGCCTCCTCGGGTTCGTGAGCCGGCTGGGGGCCGCGGGAACCCCGGTCGGGACGTCGTCGATCCTCGGCTGGATCGGGCCGGAACGCGCCGGGGTGCTCGAGCTCGTCCTCGTCGTGTGGGCCTTCGACACCGCGGCGTACTTCGTCGGCCGGCGCTTCGGGCGGCATCCGTTCATGGCCCACATCTCGCCCGCGAAGACGATGGAGGGCGTGGTCGGTGGCCTGCTGGCCGCGGCGCTCGTGGGTGGCCTGCTGGCGGGCCTGCTCGGCCAGGTCGTCGTCGCCGGCGTGGGCTTCGGCGTCCTGATCGGCGCGGCGGCGCAAGCCGGCGATCTCGCCGAGTCGATGCTCAAGCGAGCGGCCGGGGCGAAGGAGTCCGGGACGCTCATCCCGGGCCACGGGGGCATGCTCGACCGGATCGACTCGTTCCTGTTCGCCGCGCCCGTCGCCTACTTCTACGTCAGTGTCGCCCTCCGCTGATCCGGCGCGGCGCCGTGGCGTCGCGCTCCTGGGTTCGACCGGCTCGATCGGCCGGCAGGCCCTCGAGGTCCTCGGCGCCGACGCGTCGTTTCGGGTCGTCGGGCTCGCCGCGGGCCGGAACGGCGAGCTCCTCGCGGAGCAGGCCCGCCGGGTCCGGCCGGCTGTCGTCGCCCTGGCCGAAGGCCCCGTCCCGGACCTGCCGTCGGGGGTGACCGTCGATCGCTCGCCCGAGGCGATGATCACCCTCGCGACCCGCGATGACATCGAGCTCGTCGTGGTCGGGACCGGCGGGATCGTGAGCCTCCGACCCGTCCTCGCGGCCCTGGCCGCCGGGAAGGTCGTGGCGACGGCCAACAAGGAGACGCTCGTGGCCGGCGGCCACCTCGTGATGCCGCTCGCCCGGGCGAGGGCGGGGGAGCGGGCGGCCCGCTCGCCGTCGGACCCGCTCGCGTCACCACTCGGCTGGCTGCGGCCGATCGACTCGGAGCACTCCGCGATCTGGCAGTGCCTCGTGGGCGAGGACCTCGCGACCGTCGAGCGCCTGATCCTGACCGCGTCCGGGGGGCCGTTCCTCGACGCGACGCCCGAGTCGTTGGCGGCGGTCACACCGGCGGGGGCCCTGCGCCACCCGACGTGGCGGATGGGGGCGAAGATCACGATCGACAGCGCGACCCTCGCGAACAAGGGCCTCGAGGTCATCGAGGCCCACTGGCTGTACGATGTCGGCTACGACGCCATCGACGTGGTCATTCATCCGCAGTCGATCGTCCACTCCGCCGTCCGGTTCGTCGACGGCTCCCTGAAGGCCCAGCTCGGCACACCGGACATGCGTCTCCCGATCCAGTACGCGCTGACCCACCCGGCCCGCCGCCCGTCGCCGGCCGTGGCCGCCGACCTCGTCGCGACCGGCCGTCTCGACTTCCGGGCCCCCGACGAGGGCCGCTTCCCGGCGCTCCGGATCGCCCGCGAGGCGGGCCAGGCCGGGCCCCGCGCCTCGGCCGCGCTGATCGCCGCGGACGATGTCGCCGTCGCGCGGTTCCTGGACGGCACGCTCGACTTCCCGGGGATTCCGCGGCTCCTCGACGCCGCGGTGGCCGGGTTCGGCGGAGGGCGTGGTGACGCGCCCGACCTCGAGACCCTCGTTACGCTCGATGCCGAGGTCAGGGTGTTCGCCACCGCCTGGCGGACGGCCTCGGGAACGGCGTCGGCGTCGGGGACGTCCAGCGCGTCGACGACGAACGGAGGCGCGACCTGATGGACGATCTCGGCCGGGTGCTGATCACGATCCTGCTGTTCTTCGTGGTGCTGGGCTCGCTCGTCCTGGTCCACGAGCTCGGCCACTACCTGACGGCCAGGGCGTTCCGGATCCGGGTCCTCGAGTTCGGCGTCGGGTTCCCGCCGCGCGCGAAGGTCCTGAAGGCCACCGGCGAGACGCTCTGGACGCTCAACTGGCTGCCGATCGGCGGGTTCGTGAAGCTCGAGGGCGAGGACGGCGACCAGGCCGACGACCCGCGCTCCTTCTCGGCCAAGTCGCTGCCAGTCCGCCTCCTCGTTCTCGCCGCGGGCGCGCTCATGAACGTCGTCCTGGCCTTCGTGATCTTCGTCGCCATCGCCTGGCAGGCGACGCCGCTCGTCGGCGTCCGGATCGGCGAGGTCACGCCCGACTCCCCGGCGGTCACCGCGGGCCTCGTCGCCGGCGACGAGCTGTTGCGGCTCGACGGCCGCGGCTACGACCTCTACAGCGACGGCATCCTGGCCGCCATCCGAGCCCGCGCCGGCGAGACGGTCACGCTCACCATCCGCCATGCCGACGGGACGACGGCCGACGTCCGGGCGACGCTCCGGCCGGCAAGCGAGATCACGCCCCAGCGCGGGGCCCTCGGCGTGACGAGGCTCGAGACGGTGATCCTCGACGAGTACGCCAGCCGGCCCCTCGGCGATGCCCTCGGGATCGGCGTCTCCGAGCTCGGCCGCTGGGGGGGTTTGATCCTGGGCGGCCTGGGCGACCTGGTGGCCGGCATCGTGACCGACCCCACGACGCCGCCCCCGGCCGCCGGCCCGATCGGCATCGCCGTCCAGATCGGGGATGTCTTCTTCGGCACCGGCTGGATCATGACCCTGTACGTCGTCGCGCTGCTGTCGGTCAACCTGGCGGTCGTGAACCTCCTGCCGTTCCCGCCCCTCGACGGCGGCCGGATGCTGATGCTGACCGTCAAGCGCATCGCCGGGCAGCGTGTCAGCCTGCGAGCCGAGCGGCTGACGTACCTGGTCGGCTTCGTGGTCCTGTTCGCGTTCATCATCTACATCACCGGCTTCGACATCCTCCGCTCGCTCGGCGGCGGGACGCCCTGAGCGGCGTGATCCGTCGGCCGACCCCGACCGTCGACGTCGGCGGCGTACCCGTCGGCGGTGCGCATCCCGTGGTCGTCCAGTCGATGACGAACACGGACACGGCGGACCCGGACGCGACCGCGATCCAGGTCGCTCGCCTGGCCCACGCCGGGAGCGAGCTCGTTCGGGTGACCGTCAACAACGATGCGGCTGCGGCGGCCGTCCCGAGGATCGTCGCCAAGCTCCTCGACCTCGGCGTCGGCGTGCCGGTCATCGGTGACTTCCACTACAACGGGCACCAGCTGCTGGTCGAGCATCCGGCGATGGCCCGGGCGCTGGCCAAGTACCGGATCAACCCCGGCAACGTCGGCGGCAAGCGCCACGACGAGAACTTCCGGACGATCGTCCGCGTCGCCGTTGCGGAGGGCAAGCCGGTCCGCATTGGGGTGAACTGGGGCTCGCTCGACCAGGCCCTGCTGACCGAGCTGATGGATGCGAACGCGCACCTCGCCGAGCCTCGCGCGAGCCGCGATGTGATGATCGACGCCATGATCGAGTCGGCGCTGCGCTCGGCGGAGCTGGCCGAGGAGACGGGGCTCGGGCACGACCGGATCATCCTGTCCGCCAAGGTGTCCAACGTGCGCGACCTCGTCGACGTGTACCGGATCCTTGCCGGCCGCTGCGATTACCCGCTCCACCTCGGCCTGACGGAGGCCGGGATGGGCATGAAGGGCATCGTCGCCTCGACCGCCGGCCTGTCGATCCTGCTCGAGGAGGGGATCGGGGACACGATCCGCGTCTCGCTCACGCCGGCCCCCGGCGGCGAGCGGGAGGAGGAGGTGCGCGTCGCGCAGCAGGTCCTCCAGTCGATGGGCCTCCGGTCGTTCCTGCCCCAGGTCTCGGCCTGTCCCGGATGCGGGCGGACGACATCGACGTTCTTCCAGGAGATGGCCGAACGGATCCAGGGCCACCTCCGGGCCCGGATGCCGGACTGGCGCGAGCGGTATCCGGGCGTCGAGAACCTGACAGTCGCCGTCATGGGTTGCGTCGTGAACGGGCCCGGCGAATCGAAGCACGCCGACATCGGGATCTCGCTGCCCGGGACGTTCGAGGAGCCGGTCGCGCCGGTCTTCGTGGACGGGCGCCTGGACCGGACGCTCCGCGGCGAGGCCCTGGTCGACGAGTTCATCGAGCTGCTCGAGACCTACGTCGATCGGCGGTTCGGTGCCAGCATCGCAGCGGGCGCGTGACTCGCCGCCTCGCCGCGCTTGGGGCGGCCATCGCGATCCTCGGCGGTGCCTGCGGTCCCGCCCCCGCGCCGTCAGCCACGATCCCCGCCGCCTCGAACCTGCCCACGCCGGACGGCTCGGGCGCGCAGCCGACCCCGATCGCGACTGGTCCCGGGGCGGTGCCGGCCCTCGCCGGTGCCGTGCGCGACGCCATCGACCCGGCTCGGATCCTCGCGGACCTTCGGCAGCTCGAGACGATCACGGTCGGCAACGGCGGGACGCGCGCCGCCGGCTCCGCCGGCTACGACGCCGCCGCGGCGTTCGTCGCGGCCGAGCTCGAGGCCGCCGGGCTGGTCGTGACGCGGCACGAGATCGAGCTGCCGCTGTTCATCCAGGTTGGGCCCGGCGCGATCGAGCTCCAGTCGCCGCGGGCCCCGATCTTCGAGGGCGTCGAGGACTTCAAGCCGATGCTGTTCTCGCCGTCGGGAGACGTCACGGCAGCGGTCGTCGCGGTCGGTTTCGACCCCGCGGCCGAGCCGGGATCGGCAGCAGGGCTGGGATGCGAGGCGGTCGACTGGGCCGACTACGAGGCCGGCACGATCGCCCTGGTCCAGCCCGGCCCGTGCCGCGCTCGCCAAGTCGTCGAGCACGCCCAGCGCGCAGGAGCCGTCGCGATCGTGCGGTCGTATCCGGATTGGACCTCCGGCCGGGTCCTGCGGCCAACGCTCCTCGACCCCGACGGGCTGTCCATCCCGGTCGTCGGCGCGACGCACCAGGTCGGGCTCGCCTTGAATGAGGCGGCCGCCGATGGCCTGGACGTGCGTGTCGCCGTCGAGGCGCGGACCGAGATGCGCACCGCCGCCAGCGTCATCGGCGAGACGGCCGGTGGGGACCCCGGTCGCGTCGTGATGCTCGGCGGCCACCTCGACTCCGTCGTCGACGGTCCCGGGATCAACGACAACGGCTCCGGGACGATGACCGTGCTCGAGATCGCGCGCCGGCTGGCCCAGGCGGTGGCCGCGGCGGGCGGCCCGTCGTGGAAGGTCCGGGTCGCCTTCTGGACCGGCGAGGAGATCGGCCTGTGGGGCTCGTCGCAATGGTTCAACGCCCTGGCCCCCGACGACCGGGTCGCGATCGCCGCGTACCTCAACCTCGACATGGTCGGCTCCCCGAACGGCGTGCGCGAGATCTACCAGTGGAGTGCCGAGGGCAACGCCGGCGCCGCCGCGCTCGAGACGCTGTTCGTCCAGGCGTTCGACCTCGAGGGGCTGTCCTCCGAGCTGGTCGCCGCCGGCGGCAGCGACGACTTGCCCTTCGTCGAGGCCGGGATTCCGACCAGCGGACTGTTCTCCGGCCACAACGTTCCGAAGTCAGAGGCCCAGGCGGCGGCGTTCGGCGGGACCGTCGGGGACTTCCTCGACCCGTGCTACCACCTGCCCTGCGACACCACGGACAACGTCGACCCCGAGCTCCTCGGCCAGATGGCGCGGGCCACCGGCTGGGTTGCCGGGTACCTCGCGAGCGGGACGGCGGCCCTGCCTTAGCCCCGGCCGTGGCCGTTCGACGGTCCACGGACCCGGGTGTATACTCCGCCGAGCACGACAGGCCGCCTCGAACGACGTGGGTGACCCCCACGTTTTTTTTCGGCGGAGACGGGGTCGGCCGGTCGGTCGACGCAGGAGTGGAGGACGAGGCGACATGAGTCGAGATTTCGTCGGGGCCCTCCTCCAGCTCAATGCCGAGAAGCAGGTCCCTCGAGACCAGCTGATCCGAACCGTGGAGGAGGCGATCGCGGCCGCGTACCGGCGCGTCGCGAACGAGGAGGACATCCACGTCCAGATCGACGGCGATTCCGGGCGAATCCGCGTCTACCGGGCGCGATACGTCGCGGACGAGATCGACGAGGAGAACGAGCTCACCAGCTTCACCCTCGAGGTGGCCCGCAAGCACAAGGCCGACGCCCAGGTCGGGGAGCTCGTCGAGATCGAGGAGCTCGACGGCGAGTCGTTCGGACGGATCGGCGCCCAGACGGCCAAGCAGGTCGTGCTGCAGCGCCTCCGCGAGGCTGAGCGAGACGTCGTCTTCGACCAGTACGCGAACCGCGAGGGCGAGCTGGTCAACGGGACCGTCAACCGCGTCGAGCCGCGGGCGATGATCCTCGACCTGGGCAAGGGCGTCGAGGCGATCCTCGCCACGACCGAGCAGAGCCCGCTCGAGCATTACCGCATTGGCCAGAACGTCAAGGCGTACGTCCTCGAGGTCCGGCGCACGCCGCGCGGGCCGACGCTCTTCGTCAGCCGGACGCACAAGGGCTTCCTGAAGCGGCTCTTCGAGCTCGAGGTCCCGGAGATCCACAGCGGCACCGTCGAGATCCGGGCGATCGCCCGCGAGGCCGGCAGTCGCTCGAAGGTCGCGGTCGCCTCGCGCCAGGATGGCCTCGATCCGGTCGGTGCCACGGTCGGGCAGCGCGGCGCCCGGGTCCAGGCCGTCGTCGCGGAGCTCGGTGGCGAGAAGATCGACGTCATCCCGTGGAACGACGATCCGGCCCAGTTCGTCGCCAACGCGCTCTCGCCGGCCCAGGTGCTGTCGGTCGACATCGACCAGGAGCACCGGATCGCAAACGTCACTGTCCCCGAACGAATGCTGTCGCTGGCGATCGGGCGCGAGGGCCAGAATGCCCGCCTCGCCGCTCGCCTGACGGGCTGGCGGATCGACATCCGGAGCGACGTCTCGGCCGCGGAGGCGAAGGCCGCCAAGGCCGCCCAGGCGGGGGGCCAGGTCCACGCCGACGAGGCCGCGGCGACCGAAGAGGGGCCCGAGCCGGTTCGCGCCGAGGAGGCGCCCGAGCCGACGGAGACCGAGGAGGCGCCCGAGTCCGCGGCGACCGAGGAGACGCCCGAGCCGGTGGCCGCCGCGAAGCCGCGTGCCCGCCGGACGGCAGCGGCCGCCCGGGGGAGCGCGTCGTAGGCGCGCCCGCAATGGCAGTCGCGCGGCGGGCCGTCCCGACCCGGACGTGCGTGAGCTGCCGGACGAGCCGCGAGAAGCGGGCGCTGCTCCGCGTCGTGCGAACGCCGCAGGGTGGCATCATCATCGACCCCACGGGCCGCGCCAACGGGCGCGGCGCCTACGTCTGCCGGGACGAGGCGTGCATCGAACGGGCGACTGGCCGAGGCGGCCTGGGTCGCGCCCTCGAGACGTCCATCCCGGCCGGCCTGCGACACGAGCTTCGAACCGCGGCCGGTTTGCCTCCAGCGGCGGCCGGCGCGGCAGCGCCCGAGGCGCGGGCAAGCGAACGACAGACCCAGGAGGATTGAGTGGCCAGGAGCAGGAGCGGCACCCGCGGCCGACGGGGCCCCAGGAAGCCCCAGCGACGCGACGGCGGCTTCGCGGGGGCGGCGGTCCAGGTCGTCGACCCGCGTGAGCGAGGCGCGGTCGAGCTGCCGCCGACGATCACCGTCAAGGAGCTCGCGGACCTGCTGGGGGTGAACCCGGCCGACGTCATCCGCGAGCTGATCAAGAGCGGCATCTTCGCGACGATCAACCAGCTGATCGATCGCGACACCCCCTCGCTCGTGGCCGGCGAGCTCGGCTACGAGGTCGCCGAGCCACAGCTCGCGGGCGCCGCGCCGGCCGGCACCGAGAACGGCGCCGAGGCGCCGTCCGAGGCGGCCAAGGAGGAGCTCTTCACCGAGGAGGACACGGCGAACCTCGTCGAGCGGGCGCCGATCGTGACCGTCATGGGCCACGTCGACCACGGCAAGACGAGCCTCCTTGACGCGATCCGCTCGACCGCCGTCGCCGCCGGCGAGCGTGGCGGCATCACCCAGCACATCGGCGCCTCCGAGGTCACCCGGGGCGATCGCCGGGTCGTGTTCCTCGACACACCGGGGCACGAGGCGTTCACCGCGATGCGCGCCCGCGGGGCCAGGGTCACGGACATCGCCGTCGTCGTCGTCGCCGCCGACGACGGGGTCATGCCCCAGACGCTCGAGGCGATCAGCCACGCCAAGGCCGCCAAGGTGCCGATCGTCATCGCCCTCAACAAGATCGACAAGCCGGATTCCAATCCCGACCGCGTGAAAACCGAGCTGACCGAGGCGGGCGTCGTCATCGAGGAATACGGCGGTGACACGCCGCTCGTGCCGGTCTCGGCCAAGACCCGTGTCGGGCTCGAGGACCTCGTCGACATGGTCCTCCTCGTGGCCGACCTCCAGGAGCTCAAGGCCAACCCGAAGCGCTCGGCCATCGGGACGATCGTCGAGGCCCGCATGGACAAGGGCCGTGGGCCGGTCGCGACCGCACTCGTCCAGACCGGGACGCTGCGCGTCGGCGACGTGATCGTCGTCGGCGAGACGTTCGGCCGGGTCCGGGCCCTCGAGAACGACAAGGGCAAGCGGGTCCCGAAGGCCGGGCCCGCCACGGCGGCCGTCGTCCTCGGCCTGTCCGAGGTCCCCGAGGCGGGCGACGTCCTGCGGGTCGTGGCCGACGAGAAGGAGGCCCGGGCGATGGTCGAGACCCGGCGGACGCAGCTCGCCGCGAAGGGCGGCGAGGGCAGCGGCCGGGCGACGCTCGAAGATCTCTACCGCCAGATCCAGGCCGGCCAGGCCAAGGAGCTGCGGATCATCCTCAAGGCCGACGTTTCCGGCTCGCTCGGCGCGATCACCCACGCCCTTGGCCAGCTGCCGACCGACGAGGTCAAGCTGAACGTCCTGCACGAGGCGGCCGGCGAGATCAGCGACAACGACATCCTGCTGGCCTCGGCGTCGAACGCGATCGTCGTCGGCTTCAACACGACGATCAGCGACACCGCTCGCCGGATGGCCGAGGTCGAGAAGGTCGACGTCCGCCTGTACGACATCATCTACCAGCTCACCGACGACATCGAGAAGGCCCTCGGCGGCATGCTCGAGCCGGAACAGGTGGAGGTCGTCGAAGGCCGGGCCGAGGTCCGCAAGATCATCAAGGTCGGGCGCCAGGTCATCGCCGGGTCGTACGTCACCGACGGGCGCATCGTTCGGAACAGCGGGGCTCGGCTGTGGCGAGGTGGCAAGGTCATCGCGACGGACAAGATCGAATCCCTTCGCCGCTTCAAGGACGACGTCCGCGAGGTCCAGACGGGCTTCGAATGCGGCATCGGCCTGGCCGACACGGCGGACATCGTCGAGGGCGACGTCATCGAGTGCTTCACGACGCAATCGGTCAGCCGGTCGCTGACCTCGTAGGGATGGTCCACCGGGGCGCTCCGCGCTGCCCCGCCGGAACTGTCGCGAAGGAGCCCGCGTGAGTCAGCGGACGGACCGCGTCGACGAGCTGATCCGCCAGGAGCTCGGCGAGATCCTGGCTCGCGAGATTCGCGACCCGCGGATCGGTTTCGCGACCGTGACCGACGTCGAGACGGCGCCGGACCTGTCGCACGCCCGCGTCTGGGTCAGCGTCATCGGCCAGCCCGACGAGCGCGCGGCGGCCCTGGAGGGCCTGCGCCGAGCGATGCCCTTCGTCCGTCACGAGCTTGCCGGCCGGCTCCACCTCCGGCGCGTGCCGGAGCTGCACGTCAGGCTCGACGACAGCGCCGAGCGAGGCACCCGTGTGCTGCGACTCCTCACGGAGCTCGAGGCCGGCGCGACTGACGTCGACGCCCCTGCGGGCGAATCGCTGCCGACGCCCGTCCCGCGGCTGCCGCACGAGGGCGACGCGCCGGAGGCCGTGCCGCCGATCCCGGCGGTCCCGGCGCGTGATCGGCGGCGCCGGTCCCGCGGCGACGGACACGGGCTGCCGCGCCGTGAGGGACACGGCCCACGCCGCGGAGGCCGGCGATGAGCGTCGACCTGGGTCCGTGGCTCCCGGCCGTGCCGGACGAGGTCGCGGCCCGGATCGCCGGTGCGAGGCGGCCGCTCGTCGCCAGCCACGAGAACCCGGACGCGGACACGCTCGGCGCGGCGCTGGGGATCGCGATCATCGTCGAGGCGCACGGTGGCCGGGCGTCCCTCGTCTGTGCTGATCCGTTGCCGCCGCTGTACGACTTCCTCGCCGGCATGGAGCGCTTCCGCACCGACCCCGAGCCCGACGCCGAGCACGATCTGCTCGTGGTCTGCGACTGCGGCGCGCTGGATCGCCTCGGCGGCCTCCTCGATCGCCACCCGGCGCTGATCGAGGGCCTGCCCCGGGTCCTCGTCGACCATCACGCCTCCAATGCCGATGCCGGCCCGGGCGACTGGGTCGATCCGGGCGCGGCGGCAACCTGCGAGATGGTGACGCTCCTCGCGGCCCGGCTCGGGGTCCCGCTCGACGTCGGCGACGGGGCGCTGGCGGCAGCGCTCATGGCCGGGATCGTCATGGACACCGCGACGTTTGCGCACCCCAATGCGACACCCCGGACGCTCGCGGTCTCGGCCGCGCTCGTCGCGGCCGGCGCGCCGCTGTCGGACATCTCGCGGCGTCTCTACCGGACCAAGCCGGACGCACAGCTGCGGCTGTTCGGCCGGGTCCTCGACCGCCTCGGGACGGCTGCCGATGGGCGGATCATCCACAGCAGCCTGACGACGACCGACCTCGAGACGACCGGTGCGATGGGCGCCCAATCCGAGGGCCTGATCGACATCCTGGCCCAGTCCGAGACCGCCGAGATCGCGATCCTGTTCAAGGAGTCCGCGCCCGGCTCGACGCGGGTCTCGGTCCGGACCCGTGACGGCGGCGTCGATGCCACGGCCCTGACCGGGGCCTTCGGCGGTGGCGGCCACGCCCGGGCGGCCGGCGCGACGGTCACCGCGCCGATCGACGAGGCCCGGTCGAGGGTCCTCGCCGAGGCCGAGCGACTTCTCGCGGGCCGGCCCTGAGGATGGCGCGGCAGCCCGACCCGCCCGGCATGGACGGCATCCTCGTCGTCGCCAAGCCACCGGGCCCCACCTCGCACGACGTCGTCGCGCTCGTCCGGCGTCTCGCAGCGACCCGTCGCATCGGGCACGGCGGAACCCTCGATCCGTTCGCATCCGGGGTGCTGCCGCTGTTCCTCGGCGCGGCCACCCGGCTGGTGGAGTACCACCTCGGCGACGAGAAGGCCTACCGGGCGACGATCTGCTTCGGGGCGACGTCCACGACCGACGACCTCGACGGCGAGCTCGCGCCGGTCGACGGGCCGCCACCGTCGCGCGATTCGGTCGAGTCCGCGCTGCGCGCCATGCTCGGGCCCCAGCTGCAGCAACCGCCGGCGTACTCCGCGGTCCAGGTCGGTGGGCGGCGGGCGTACGCCATGGCGAGGGCAGGGGAGAGACCCGACCTCCGGCCCCGCCGGATCGTCCTCCGGGCTCTCCGGCTCGAGACCTGGGACGGCACGGATCCTGCCCGTCCGATCGCGGTCGTGGAGGTCACCTGCTCCGCGGGCACGTACGTCCGAGCCCTCGCCCGGGACCTCGGGGCGGCGGTCGGGTCTGGAGCCTACCTCGGAGCCCTCGTCCGGACGGCCAGCGGACCCTTCCAACTCGACTCCGCGCGATCGCTCGACGAGATCCGGGAGGCGTCCGCGACAGCAGGCCCGGACGGCATCCGCCCGCTGCTCCTGCCGGCGGACTACGGGCTGGAGCGACTGCCCGTTGTGGCCCTCACGCCCGAGGAGGTCGCGGACGCCAGCCAGGGCCGATTCGTGCGGCCCGAGGCGGGCGTGGTCGATGCACCCGAGGACGTTCCATTGCGGCTCGTCGACCAAGCGGGCTCGATCGTTGGCATCGGGCGGCGTGATGGGCGCCGGATCGCGCCGACCAAGATCCTCCACCGGTGATGGAGACGAGCGCGATGCAGGTCGTGCCGGGCATCGATGGGCTCGACCGCGGCCTCGGCCGATTGTTCGCCGTGGTTGGCGTGTTCGATGGCCTCCACCGCGGCCACCTGTACCTGCTGGAGCACCTCGAGGGCGAAGCCCGCCGCCTCGGTGCGAAGGCCACGGTCGTCACGTTCGACCACCACCCTGACGAGATCCTCACCGGCTCGGCCCCGCCGCTGCTCTGCGATCCCGAGGAGCGGCTGGAGCGGCTGGCGGCCGCCGGCGTCGAGGTGACCGTCGTCCAGCACTTCGACATCGCCCTCCGGATGACGACCTACGACGCCTTCATCCGGCGGATCGCGGACCGGGTCGAGCTGGCGGGCTTCCTCATGACCCCGGATTCGTCGTTCGGCTACCAGCGGGGTGGGACGCCGGCGACCGTCGCGGGCCTCGGCCGCGAGCTGGGGTACGAGGTCGTCATCGTGCCGCCGTTCGAGCTCGATGGCCGGCCCGTGAAATCGTCCGACATCCGGACCGCGATCGCGGGCGGTGACCTGGCCGCGGCCGAGCGGCTCCTCGGCCGGGCGGTCTCGATCACGGGACGGGCCCGCGCGCTCGAGGACGACGCGGCGGTCCTCGATTTCGAGCTGCCGGTCGCGCTGCCCCCGCCCGGGCTCTATGCGGCGCGGGCTGCTGACGGCGTCGGACACGACCTGGCTACCGAGGTGGAGATCGGACCGGCCGGCGTCATCGTCCGTGGGCCGATGGCCGGCCGGCTTGGGCGGCTGTCCGTCGATCTCGTGACGCCTCGCGTCTCGGCACTCTAGTCGTCCGGGGCGCCCCTCAGGCCCGTCGCTCGCGCGCCAGCTCGAGGCGATTCCGCACCAGCGCGAGATAACGATAGATGGCGTGGGCGAACTTCCCGTACGGCAGCGTCACGAACAACGCCGCCGTGTAGCCGAGGTGGACGGCGAGGAGCGTCGGCATGGCCACGGTCTCGCGCAGGATCAGCAGGGCCATCCCGGTGACGTTGACTAGCAGCAGCGCGACGAGCAACGCCAGATCCATCGTCCGCATCTCGGTCGCGATCCGCTGCCGGCTCGATCGACGCTTGTCCACCAGGAAGCCGATGACGCCGATGATCATGGCCACGCCGCCGACGGACCCGAAGATGACCGGCGGGCTGAGGTAGCCGTACGGCGGCAGGATCCCGAAGACGTCCTGGTACAGGGCAGCCAAGGACGTCGAGATGAAGGCCGCGATGAAGCCGTAGAACACGAGGGCGTGCCACAGTCGGCGCCGGTGGCTCGGTCGCTCGCCCGGGTAGGTGCAACCCGGGCCGCCACCCTCGAGGTTGCGCAGCAGGGCGGCGTCGACCGTGGCCTGGAGGACGTCGCGGAACCCGAGATCGGAGCCTCGGCCCGTGTCACGCCAGAAGCGGATCCCGGCGGCGACCATGATCGCCAGCGCGAGCACCGAGATCGCCATGAACGGGATGAGCATCGCCAGCCACGGGACGACCGCATAGAAGGACCCGGTCTCGTTGCGCGCCGCGAACATCCCGTCGACGCCGTTGGCGGCGAACGTGATCGCCACGATGGCCACGACGACGAGCGACGAGAACGCCAGGGCGTTCCGGAGGTTTCGATCCACGCGCGAGGCCAGGGCGCGCGGCCAGGCATAGTGGGCGTACGTCTCCTCGCGGAGCCCGCTCATGAGCCGCGGGATGTCGACGGCGAGCTCGTGCGGCGGGGCGTAGGGACAGACATCGAAGCACGCCCGGCAGTCGTGGCACAGGTTCGCCAGGTAGGCGACGTCGCCCGGGTCGAAGACGTTCCGGCGCTCGAGTGCGGGGAACACCGCGCAGATCCCCTCGCAGTATCGGCAGGCATTGCAGATCTCGAGCTGCCGCTGGGCCTCCTGGAGGACGGGCAGCTCAAGCACGTGCCGCGCTCCGTCCGGCGATCCGCCCCCAGACGCTGCCGATCGTCATCCCGAAGCCGGCGAGGTAGCCGCGCGTGAGGATGTTGCCGCTCATGATCTCGCCGGCCGCGAAGACGTTCTCGAACGCGCCGCCGGCCGTCTGCTGGACGCGCGCGTCGGCATCGACGGCAAGGCCCATGTAGGTGAAGGTGATCCCGGGCCGCAGGGGATAGCCATGGAACGGCGGCAGGTCGATGGGCCTCGCCCAGTGGCTCTTCGGTGGCACCAGTCCCTCGGTCCGGCAGTCGTCGAGGCCTCCGAGGTCGAAGCGCCCGACGCGGCAGGCCGCGTTGAACTCGGCCACGGTCCTGGCGAGCCGATCCGGGGCAAGGCCCAGCTGGTCGGCCAGCCCCTCGATCGTCGAGGCCTCAAAAGGCCTGAAGAGGCTCGGGATGATCTCGTCGGAGACCTTGGCGTCGAAGATCGCGAAGGCGCGCTGCTCCGACTGGGCCGCGATCAGCCGACCCCACGTGGCGTAGCGCTTGGGCCAGATCTCCTCGCCCTCGTCGTAGAAGCGCTCGGCCCCGGTGTTGACGGCGATCCCGATCGGGATCGCGTCGATGCGGGTGATGATCCCGGCGTCGAAGGCGGGGGCCCGGGCGTCGACGGCGATCGCGTGGGCAGCCCCCGGGTCGCCGACCGACCGCGCGCCCGCGTCGAGCATCGTTCGGAGCACCCGACCGTCGTTGTTCGGGGTGCCCCTGACGATGAAGTTGCGGGCCGCGGGGCCCCACGACTCGGCCAGCCAGTCGACGTTGGCTTCGAAGCCACCCGAGGCCAGGACGACGGCGTCGGGCGTCAGGCGATGTTCGGCCGGGTCGTCGCCATATCGGACCGCGACCCCCGAACACCGACCGTTCGTGAACTCCAGCCCGGTCACGAGGGCCTCGTAGCGAACCTCGACCCCGGAGTCGCGGGCGGTGAGGTAGTAGGCGTTGAGCAGCGACTTGCCGCCACCGAGGAAGAACTGGTTGGTCCGCGACAGGCTGAGCGTCCCCTTCAGCGGGGCCT
>JBQGDI010000070.1:0-8845 GCA_052038965.1 Candidatus Limnocylindrales bacterium
CCGTCATCCACTGGCGTGCCCGATCCGACCGAGATGTCATCCTTCTCTCGGCCGCCGTCTTGATTGTCGATCAGCTGGGCACGTCCTATCGAGTCATCGCCGGAGGCGGCGAGGGCAGTGCCGAGGCCTGGCAGGCCCAGACGTTTCTCCTGCCACCTCCGCCTCCCGGGGCCCGCCTATCGATCACGCTCGAGAGCTTCGGTCCATGGGACGAGAGGCCCCTTCTGGCGAGCCTGCCGGCCGAGGTCATCCCTGGGCCGTGGAGCTTCAAGGTCGACGTCCCAACGGATGACATTGGCGAACCCTGAGTGACGCTGACCTCGTCGGGGACGATGGGGGGCGCGACGAGGTCGGATCGACCGTGCCGATCTACCGCGACGGACACCGCGATGGGGAACGGAAGCCTCGACCTGTTCCCGAGCCCCACGATTGACATTCCTGCACACTGAGCGACGAGATGGGCGCACTTGAAGTCGGTCTCGTGCTGCCGATGGGCGACTCCTTCGTCGACGGCGCAACGGTCCGCTGGACAGCGATTCGGGACCTTGCGATCCGGGCGGAAGCGATCGGCTTCGACACCGTCTGGACGGCGGACGAACTGCTTTGGCGGCCGGAAGGCCGCGAACCACAGGGCTGGTGGGAGTGCGTCGCGATGACCGGCGCTGTCGCCGCTGCGACCTCGAAGATCAAGGTCGGCACGTGGATCCTGTCGGCGCTCCACCACAACCCCGGGATTCTGGCGAAGGCGGTCGAGACGGTCGACGAGATCAGCGGCGGGCGGTTCGTGTTCGGCCTGGGTGCCGGTCACGCCGGCCGCCAGGGCCACGCTTTTGGCTTGCCGGAAGATCGGACCGTCGGCCGCTTCGAAGAGGCTCTCAAGATCATCCTGCCGCTGCTCCGCGATGGCCACGCCGATTTCGAGGGCGCCTTCCACGCAGCGCGGGAGCTCGAGCACCGGCCCGTCGGTCCCCGCCCCGGACGGATCCCGATCATGATCGGCGCCAAGGGTCCGAAGATGCTGCGCCTGGCCGCCTTGCATGCCGACATCTGGAGCTGGTTCGTGGAAGAGCGAAGCGACCTCTCAGAGTTCGGCCCGCGTCTCATCGCGCTCGAGGCCGCCTGTCTCGAAGTCGGCCGGGATCCGGCGACGATCGGCCGATCGGCTGGAATCGTCGTCGAGCCGACCGCATTCACGGGCGCGGCAGAGGTGCTCGGCGTCCCGATTCGCGGATCGGCGGCGGAGATCGCGGAGGGCCTCGGGGCGTTTCAGGCGGGCGGCTTCGACCACCTCGAGATCATCCTCTGGCCACCGACGCTGGACGCCCTCGACGCCATGGGCCCCGTGCTCGCGCTCCTCGCGTGACAGGCCTCGACGCTGGCTTCGCCGCGGGCTGAGACTTGCGGCGGGTGCCACCATGCGAAGCCAGCGCAAGGCGGGGCGCGGATCTGACAGGGGGACGCCTTGATGGGGAGGAAGCCGCTCATCGTGCTGGTCCTCGCGGTCGTCCTGGTGGCGATCGGTGGCTGCTCGATCGCGGGTGGAACGCTGGGTGGGCGGGAGACATGCTGGGCGGAGTCAGATCCGCGGATGGCGAGCCTGTGGTGGGGCATCCTCGAGATCGACGCCGCCGGCGCCCGACTCCGGACCCCCGAAGGGGATGTCGTCCCGCTGCTGCCAGGGGGCCTGATGTCGCGGATGGGCGCGGACGCTACCGGCGAGTTGGTGGCGGGCGACCGCGTGGTGGCCCGCGCCGGTGACGACGTGACGCTGTTCGGCGGCGCCGGGTCGGACGGCGTGCTCGTCGTCTGTGCGGTCGAGGAGCGCCACTCGGCCGCGGATCCGGGAGGCCCGCGTACACTCCGCGCGTGACCGCGAGCAATGCCACCCTCGGCTCCACCGACGTCATCGTCGGCGCCTTCCGCGAGCACGGCTACATCGCCGATCGGTCGCTGGCCACGGCGGTCTTCCTGGCCCTCAGGCTGGGCCGGCCGCTGCTGCTCGAGGGCGAGGCGGGCGTGGGCAAGACCGAGCTGGCGAAGGTCCTCGCCGCGAGCCTCGGCGCGCCGCTCATCCGGCTCCAGTGCTACGAGGGCCTTGACGTCAACACCGCGGTCTACGAGTGGAACTACCCGCGCCAGATGCTCGAGATCCGGCTCCTCGAAGCCCGTGGGGCGATCGCGGAGGCGAGCGCCCACGACATCTTCGGCCCCGACTTCCTCATCAAGCGGCCGCTGTTGCAGGCCCTGGAAGCGAGCGACGGCGTGCCGCCGGTCCTGTTGATCGACGAGATCGACCGGGCGGACGAGGAGTTCGAGGCGTACCTGCTCGAGATCCTGTCGGACTTCCAGGTCACGGTCCCCGAGATCGGCACGGTCCGGGCAGAGCACCCGCCGCGGGTGATCCTGACCTCGAACCGGACGCGGGAGGTCCACGACGCGCTCAAGCGGCGCTGCCTCTATCACTGGATCGACTTCCCGACGCCCGAGAAGGAGATGGAGATCGTCCTGGCGCGGGTCCCGGCCGCGCCGGCGAACCTCGCCCGGCAGGTTGTCGGCTTCGTCCACCGGCTGCGCCGCGCCGATCTCACGAAGGTTCCCGGCATCGCCGAGACGCTCGACTGGGCGGCTGCGTTGATGGCCCTCGGGGCGGCGGAGCTGACGCCCGAGACGATCGACGAGACGCTCGGCGTCGTCCTGAAGTACGAGGAGGACGTTCGCCACGTCCGCGGCGCGACCGCCCGCGCCTTCCTCGCCGAGACGGCGGCGACGGCCGCGGGCTCGTGACCGGGAGCCAGCCATGGACGCGCGTCCCGGGATCCTGACCCCGCCGGCGGCGGTCGACGGCCGACGCCTGCTCCGGACCGCCGTCGGCTTCGGGCGGGCGCTGCGTCGGGCCGGGATCCAGGTCGACCTCGGAGCCGAGATCGACTTCGCTCGGGCCCTCGGGATCGTCGAGGTGGGGGACCGAGGCGAGGTGAAGGCGGCCGGCGCCACGGTCTTCGTGCGGCGGCGTGACGACCGGCCCGTGTACGACGAGGTCTTCGAGCGCTACTGGCGATCCCGCTACCACCTGCCGCCGGACTGGGCGGCGACGGTGCTGGAGAAGCCGGAGACCGGCGAGGCCGAGGAGGGCGGGCCGGAGTCGACGATCCCGGGCGACGAGCGGATCGGCGGCCTCGAGGACGCGCTGCAGGCGATCAGCCCGGCCGACGAGGTCGAGGGCGAGGAGGCGGCGAGCGACGAGCTCGTGATCTCGCCCGACGCCTACAGCCGCTCGGAGGTCCTGCGGCACCGCGAGTTCGACCGGATGACGCCCGCCGAGCTGCGCGACGCGGAGCGGCTGGTCGACCTGCTCGAGCCGCGGCTCGAGCTGCGCCGGACGCGGCGCTACGAGCTCCATGCCCACGGTCGGCGCCTGGCGACCCGGGCGATGTTCCGGCGAAGCATCTCGAACGGCGGCGAGATCGTGTCGTGGGTCTGGCGCCGCCAGCGGCGCCGCCCGCGGCCGCTCGTCGTGCTGTGCGACATCTCGGGCTCGATGGAGCGTCACTCCCGACTGCTCCTGCGGTTCATCCAGGCGCTGTCGCACTCGTCCAAGGTCCGGACCGAATCGTTCGTGTTCGGGACCCGGTTGACGCGGGTGACCCGGCTGCTGCGCGACCGGGACCGGGACCGGGCGCTCACGCGCGTGGCCGATTCGGTCAACGACTGGGCGGGCGGGACGCGGATCGGCGAATCGTTCCGGGAGTTCAACCTGAAGTGGTCGCGGCGGACGCTCCGCAGCTCGGGGATCGTGATCGTCGTGTCCGACGGCTGGGACCGTGGTGACCCGGCGCTGGTCGAGGCCGAGACGGCGCGCCTGCGGCGGTCATGCCATCGGCTGGTGTGGCTCAACCCGCTGGCCGGCACGCCGGGTTACCAGCCCCTCGCGGCCGGGATGCGGGCGGCGTTCCCGTACATCGACGACTTCCTGCCGGCCGGCTCGGTGGCGTCGCTGGAGCGGCTCGGCGAGATTCTCGCGGGCGTTCGGGCCAGCGACACCGACCGCGGCCGCGAGGCCGCGGCGCACGTCGCCCCGGACCTGGCCGCGGCGGCCCCGGCGACGGCCCCCACGCCACTGTCGGGGCAGGAGCGCGACCCCAACACGCCGAAGGCCCTGACATGAGCAAGGGATGGGGACCCAATCGCACGCTGATGCGCGTGGACGCATGAAGGAGTTGCTGGACATCCTCGACGCCTGGGGGTCCGATCTCTCGGGCGTGGGACGCGCGGTCGTCATCCGAACCTTCGGCAGCGCGCCGCGGCCCGAGGGGGCGGTGCTGCTGACGACGCGCGACGGCCGGATCGCTGGCTCGGTCAGCGGTGGCTGCGTCGAGGGCGCGGCCGCGGAGGAGATCGAGCGAGCCCGGGCGACGGGCCGCTCCCGCGTGATTCGCTACGGGATCACCGACGAGCAGGCGTGGGACGTGGGGCTGGCCTGCGGTGGCACGATCGACGTTCTCGTCGAGCCGTCGCTGCGACCCGAGGCGGTCGAGGCGGCGCGACGGTCCGCCACGCCCACCGGCCGCGGCACGGCGGTGGTCACGCCGTTGCCCCCTGATTCGCCGCCCGCGGCATTCGGCGAGCATCGTCCCGGCGCTGGCGGTGCGCCCGCCAGGGTTCTCGTGGTGGGCGACGACAGTGGTCTCGAGGGGACCCTCGGCGACGCCGCGGCCGACGCGGCCCTCGTCGAGGCCGCGACCGACGCCCTTCGGCGCGGCCGGTCGCGAACCGTCGACATCGCCGATCGCGCGCTGTTCATCGAGGCCTTCCCGGTCCGACCGCGGCTGGTCATCGTTGGCGCGGTCGAGGTCGCCCGTGCCCTCGTCCCGATCGCCCGGACCGTGGGCTACGCCACCGTCGTCGTCGACGGGCGACGGGCGTTCGCGACGGGCGAGCGCTTCCCGGACGTCGATCGCCTCGTCGTCGGCTGGCCCGACGAAGTGGCCGAGGAGATCGCCCTCGGCCCGAACGATGCGGTCGCGGTGCTCAGCCACGACGTGAAGTTCGATGAGCCGGCGATCGTCGAGGCCCTCCGCCGAGGCTGCCGCTACGTCGGGGCCGTCGGATCGCGCAAGACCCAGGCCGACCGCCGGGAGCGGCTGCGGGAGGCCGGCGTGTCCGAGGACGATCTGGCCCGCCTGCACGGCCCGATCGGCCTCGACCTCGGCGGCCGCATGCCGGCCGAGACCGCCCTCGCGATCATGGCCGAGATCGTCGCCGAGCGGTACGGCGCGACCGGTCGCCCGCTGCTGGAGAAGGTGCCGTCCCATGCCTGATCCGTCCACCGCCACCATGAAGACCCCGGCCGAGGCCGAGGCCGGCACCTCCGACCTCCTCCGTCACGCCGCCGAGGTCGCGATCGAGTACCGCGAGTCCGTCCCAACGCGACCCGTGGGTGCCCGACCCGGTCTGGCCTCGGAGGAGCTGCGCCGCGCGCTCGGGGGGCCGGTTCCAGAGGCGCCGCGGGCCCCGCGCGCCGTCATCGACGAGCTCATCGCGGCCGTCGAGCCGGGCCTCGTGACGATCGACTCGCCGCGCTACTTCGGCTTCGTCATGGGCGGTTCGGTGCCGGCCTCGTTGGCCGCCGACTGGCTGACCTCCGCCTGGGACCAGAACGTGGGCGTATACCTCGGCACACCCGCGGCCGCAATGATCGAGGAGGTCGTCGGCGAGTGGCTCGTGGCGATGCTCGGGCTGCCGACCGGGACCGGTGTCGGGTTCACGACGGGCGCCACGATGGCCCACTTCGTCGGTCTCGCCGCGGCCCGCCATGCCGTCCTCCGGACCGCCGGCTGGGACGTCGAGGAGCAGGGCCTCCAGGGGACCCCGGAGATCCGGGTCGTCGTCGGGCAGGACGGCCACGTCTCGCTGTTCAACGCGCTGCGGATGATCGGCCTGGGGCGGGCGCGGGCGATCCGGGTGCCGAGCGACGACGAGGGCCGGATGCTGCCGCGCGAGCTGCGCCGGGTCCTGGGCGAGCTGCCCGAGGGGCCGACCATTGTCAGCGCCCAGGCCGGGGAGGTGAACACCGGCGCGTTCGATCCGCTCGAGGCGATCGCGGATGCCGTCGCCGAGCGCCCGGGGGCATGGCTCCACGTCGACGGCGCGTTCGGGCTGTGGGCCGCGGTCGTGCCGTCGATGCGGCACCTCGTGGCCGGGGTCGAACGGGCCGATTCATGGACGACCGATGCCCACAAGTGGCTCAACGTGCCGTATGACTCGGGGCTCGCGTTCGTCCGTGACGTCGCCGCGCTCCGGGCCGCGATGGGCGTCGCCGCGGCGTACCTGCCGCCGGCGCCCGGCGCCGAGCGCGATCCGTTCGACTACGTGCCCGAAATGAGCCGCCGGGCCCGGGGCTTCACGATCTACGCGGCCCTGCGCTCGCTCGGTCGGGCCGGGATCGGGGAGATCGTTGAGCGCGACTGCCGGGTCGCGCGGCTGATCGCCGACGGCCTCGCGGCGCTGCCGGGGGTTCGCATCCTGAACGAGGTGACCCTCAACCAGGTCCTCGTCCGGTTCGACGATTCGGACGAGGTCACGCGCGACGTGATCCGGCGCGTCCAGGACGAGGGCACGGCCTGGTTCGGCGGCACGACCTACCACGGGACGGTCGCGGCCCGGATCTCCGTCTCGAACTGGGCGACGACCGAGGAGGATGGCCGGCAGACCGTCGAGGCGATCGAGCGCAGCCTCGGGGCGGCGCGGGGCGCCCGCGACGGCGGCGCCTGAGTGACGCCGCCCCTGGCCCACGTCGGCGCCGTCGTGCTGGCCGCGGGCGCCGGGTCACGCTTCGGGGGCGGCAAGCTGCTGGCCCGGATCGACGGCGCACCGATGCTGGCGCGCGTCGTCGCGACGGCGCGCGAGGCGGGCCTCGCACCGATCGTCGTCGTCGTGTCACCAGCTACCGCCGACCACGCGGCCGCGCTCGGGATCGAGCCGGCCGAGGTCGTGGTCAACGCCGAACCCGAGCTGGGCGTCTCGAGCTCGGTCCGGCTGGGACTCGCCGCGCTCGACGCCGAGGCCGCCGCGCTCGAGGGTGCAGCGATCCTCCTGGGCGACCAGCCGCTCGTCCGCTCGGCGGCGGTCCGATCGCTCGTCGACGCGCTCGCGGAGGCCGCGCCGCCGCTCGACGTCGTGGTCGCCCGCCACGCCGGCGGCGGCTCACCGAACCCGGTCGCCCTTCGTCGGTCGGCGTTTGGCCTGGCCACCGAGGCCGAGGGCGATCGCGGCCTCGGCCCGGTGCTCGCCCGCCACCGGGAGCGAGTCCTGGAGGTCGAGGTCCCGGGACGCAATCCGGACGTCGACACGGCGGCCGACCTGGCTGTCGTGGCGGAGCTCGCCTGGGCGGATCGCGTGCGCGAGAACCACGAGCAGGTCGACCGGGTCCGCGAGGTTCCCGACGCGCCGGACTTCTACGCGAGCGTCAGCCCGATCTTCCGTGACGATCCGGACCGGACCGGGGACGCGGTCCTCGACGCGCTGCGGTCGCTGGCCCGCGCCGACGACACCTGGCTGGACATCGGGGCCGGGGCGGGCCGTTACGCCCTGCCGCTCGCCCGCGCCGTCCGCGAGGTCATCGCCGTCGATCCGTCGCCGGCGATGCTTGCCGCGCTGCGCGAACTGATGCTGGAGCACGGCATCGACGACGTCCGCCCTGTCGAGGGCCGCTGGCCCGCCGCGCTCGCCAGGCTCGGGGACCCACCCGTGGCCGACGTCTCGCTGATTGCCCACGTCGGCTACGACGTCGCCGAGATCGGGGCGTTCGTCGCGGCGATGGAGCGCGCGACGCGCCGGACGTGCGTCGCGGTGCTGATGGAGCGGAGCCCGGCGTCGCTCGCCGAGCCGTTCTGGCCGCCGGTCCACGGGGAGGCGCGAACCGCGCTCCCGGGCCTGCCGGCCTTCGTCGACCTCCTCGTTGCCCGGGGCCGCGCCCCGGAGGTCCGTCACGTCGAGTCGGCGCGCCGTCGGTGGGCCGGTCGGGATGAGTTCCTCGGCTATCTCCGGCGGCAGACCTGGGTTGAGCCGGGATCGGCGAAGGATCGTCGGCTCGAGGGCCTCACCGACGAGTGGCTCGTCCGCAACGACGACGGCACCGTCGAGCTGGCTGTCGGGGAGCCGTTGCGGGTCGGCGTCGCGACGTGGGCGCCCGCGTAGGATCGAGGCGTGCGGTTCTCCGGCAGCACCGAGGTCGCCGCCCCTCGCGACCGCGCCTGGGCGTTCATCGTCGATCCCCGCCAGGTCGGTTCGTGCGGCCCGGGCGTCGAGGCCGTCGAGGTCGTCGACGCCACGCACGTCCGGGCCCGGGCTCGCGTCGGCGTCGGCGTGATCAGCGCCCGCTTCGAAGCGGACCTCGAGCTGGTCGAGGCGAGCGCCCCGGACCGGGCCGTGATCCGGGCGATCGGGCGCGCGCCCGGCAGCTCCGTCGACGCCACCGGGGAGATGCGGCTCGAGGGACCACCCGAGGGCCCGACGACGATGCGCTGGTCGGCGAATGTCACGATCGGCGGCACCATCGCGAGCGTCGGGGCGCGGCTCGTCGAGGGCACCGCGCACCGCCTGATCCGGCAAACCTTCGACTGCCTGCGCGCGAAGCTCGAGGCCTGAGACCATGGAGCGCCTGACGCGGGTCGTCGGCCCGCTGGCCACGAACCTCCACCTCCTCGCCGACGAGCGATCCGGTGAGGCAATCGCGATCGACACGGCGATTCCGTCGCTGCCGTGGCTGGCGGACGAGCTGGCGGCGCGCAGCTGGACGCTGCGGCTCATCGTCTCGACGCACGGCCACTGGGATCACATGGGCGAC
>JBQGDI010000071.1:0-26947 GCA_052038965.1 Candidatus Limnocylindrales bacterium
GGTCAGGACGTTGCCGACGACGGCGATCCGCGAACCCCGCCCGATGACGTGCGTGCCGGCCGCGGCCACCATCCGGCCCCGGATCCGGATGCCGAAGTAGATCCCCTCGGCGATCGCCTGCGGCGAGAGCCACGACCCGAAGCCGAGCCGGTAGAGGCGGTTGAGGTCCGCCACGTCGGTCGGAATCAGCCGCTCCATCCCGGGGTCGTCGACCGGTCGGAACCGCTCGCGATCGACCCACATCCGGACCATCTGCGGTCCCGGCTCGAGGCGATACCGGCGCTCCACGGCCTTCAGGTTCTCGAGTCGCACGGCGATGTACGCGATGCGGGGCTTGATGACATCGCGCAGGATCGCCTCGATCCCGTCATCGCGACCGAGCACGAACAACGGCTGCGGCGACGGGCCACCGTATTCGAGAACGAGCGACACGAGGTCGTCTCCGTCGCGGGCGATCGCCCAGCGCGAGCGTGCCGGGTCGGCCTCGTCGAGATCCGCCAGGGCATAGGCGCTGTAGAGCCGATCCCGCTCGAGGAGGCCGCGCAGCAGCCCTCGATCGGTCGTCGTGCCGACGGCCAGCCGCGAAGGCGCGCGGTCGAGCGCGACCGTCGCCATCAGCTGCTCGAGGTCGGGGCGGTGCTCGCCGCCGCGGTGGGGCTCGCCACTGTGGCGTGGTTCGCCGCCGCGGTGGGGCTCGCCGCCGTGGCGGCGCGGGTCGCCCGGCGTTCTGCCGCCTCGGCGAGCGACGCGGCGAAGGGCGGCCGGAGCACGCCTTCCTCGGTCACGATCGCCGTGATCAGCTCAGCCGGCGTGACGTCGACGGCCGGGTTGTGGACCGGCGTGCCGGCCGGGGCGAGCTGGGTCCCGCGTACCGCGAGCACCTCCGATGCCGGCCGCTCCTCGATCGGAATCTCGCCGCCCATCGGCATGGCGAGGTCGACCGACGACAGCGGGGCGCACACGACGAACGGGACGTCGTGGCGAGCGGCCAGGACGGCGAGGGTGTAGGTCCCGATCTTGTTCGCCGTGTCACCGTTCGCGGCGATCCGGTCGGCGCCGACGAGCACGATGTCGACCTGCCCCTTGGCCATCAGCGATCCGGCGGCCATGTCCGGGATCAGGGTGTGCGGCACGCCGGCCTGGCGGAGCTCCCAGGCGGTGAGGCGAGCGCCCTGGAGGTATGGCCGCGTCTCGTCGACCCAGACCTCGACCTCGCGGCCTTCGAGCTGGGCCGTCTGCACGATCCCGAGCGCCGTCCCGAACTGGCCGCAGGCGAGCGGCCCGGTGTTGCAGTGGGTCAACACCCGGACGGGTCGGCCGTCCGGGCGCGGCAGGACCTCGAGGCCGGCTCGCCCAAGCCGGGCGTGATCGTCGGTCGCCTCGGCCACGATCGCCATCGCCTCGTCCATCACGGCCGATGCGATCAGCTCGCCGTCCTCGCCGAGGTCGCCGGTCGCCTTGAAGCGGGCCACCAGGCGGTCGACTGCCCAGCGCAGGTTGACGGCCGTGGGCCGTGCGTTGCGGAGGACCGTCGCGGCGCCGTCGATGATCGCCCGCCGGGCGTACGGCCGGGCGAAGCGGGCCTGGCGGGCGCTCAGGGCCAGCCCGATCGCCGCGACCTGGCCGATCGCCGGGGCACCGCGGACGACCATCTCCCGGATGACCCGGGCCGCGTCCCCGGCGTTCGCGACCGGGACCTCGACCAGCTCGTGGGGCAGGCGGCGCTGGTCGATGACGAGCAGGAGCTCGTCGGACGCGAAGCGGAACGGAGTCCGGAATCCCGACGGTGGCTCGACCGCAGCGGCACGACCGGGCGCGGCTGGCGTGTCACCGAGGAGTGCCTGCGCCTCGGCCGCGGAGCGATCTCGCAGGTCGGCGACCGCGCCCGAGATCCGCGACGCGTTCACGACCACGTCGCCGGCGAACCGGCGGAAGAACTGCCGTCGCGTCGGGTCCGGGGGGAGATCGCTCAACCGTCGCTCAGTAGCGGATGACGCTCGAGATCGGGCGCCCGGTGAGGCGCTCGCGACCCTTCAGGAACTCGAGCTCCACCAGGAACGCCAGGCCGACGATCTGGCCCTTCAGCTGCTCGACCAGCTCGATCGGGCCCTGGACCGTCCCGCCTGTCGCCAGGAGGTCGTCGACGACGAGGACCTTCTGGCCGGGCTCGATGGCGTCGCGGTGGATCTCGAGGGTGTTCGAACCGTATTCCAGGGCGTACTCGACCGACAGCGTCTCGGCCGGCAGCTTGCCGAGCTTGCGGACCGGCACGAAGCCGGCGTCGAGCTCGATCGCCATCGGGGCACTGAAGATGAAGCCCCGTGACTCCATCCCGACGACGATGTCGACCTTCTGGCCGCGGTACGGCTCCAGCATCAGCTGGATCGCCTCCCGGTACGCCGCCGCGTCCTTCAGCAGCGTCGTGATGTCGTAGAACAGGATGCCGGGCTTCGGGAAGTCCGGGACCTCGCGGATCTTCGCGCGAAGCTCCACGACGGACACGGGTTCGGGGCCTCCTTCGGGTGGTCGCGGGGTTTGGCGACGCCCGCGTGAGACGTGGCCGAGTCTAGCGCACGGCCTCCGGGGCCCCCGGCGCGGCGCGCCCTGCGGTGCGTTGCACCCTGAGCCGCGGCGCGATCAGCAGGCCGGCCATCGCGACCAGGACGCTGAGCCCCATCGCTGCCCCGATGCCCGTTCCCGGACTCCCGGTCATCCGCTCGGACGCGGCGACCAGGGCCGCGCCAACCCCGGCGCCGAGGGTCGCCCCGAGCGCGTCCGACAGCGTGAGCCCCGAGGTCACTGCGCCCTGCTCCGGCCCCGGCACGTCCCGCAACACGATCAGCGCGAACTGGGCGTAGCCGAGGCCCATCCCGTACCCGGCCAGGGCGAACGTCGGGACGACGATCCAGGCCGGGACCTCCGGCAGCAGCACCGGCAGGACGGCCGCCGTCCCGAGGCCGACCACGGCGAAGCCCAATAGCGCGAAGCGCTCGTGGGGGATGCGTCGCGCCAGGCGCGCCTGGGTCCAGCTGCCGGCCGTCCAGGACAACGTCGCCGCGGTGAGCGCGATCCCGGCCGCGGCCGCCGACCAGTCGCGAACCTCCACGAGGAGGAGCGCGATGTACGGGTCGTAGACGAAGAACACGAACGTCAGGAAGCCGCGCAGCAGGACGGCCGTCGGGACGCCGCGAGCGGCCACCAGCGTGCCCGGCGGGACAAGCCGGCGGAAGGCCACGAGCGTCAGGACCACCCCGGGCACGACGAGCCCCAGGGCGACGAGCGGCGACGCCGCCGAGAGCCCGCCGGTCACCAGGGTGACGCCGACGCTCACCAGCAGTGCGTCGCCGAGGCGGGCCCGCGACGATCGGGCACCCAGCGCCGGCGCGACCTCCCGAACGTGGCGCAGCGCATCGAGCGCCATCCAACCCGACAGCACGACGAGCGGCAGGAGTCCCAGGAACACGAGGCGCCAGTGGAGCAGTTCGGCAACCGCGCCGCCGATCGCAGGGCCGAACACGCCCGGCAGGATCCAAGCGGTCGAGAGCATCGCGAACATCGCGGGACGCAGCCGCTCCGGCAGGGTCCGGCCGATGGCGACGTAGGCGACCGGCGGGATGGCGCCACCCCCAAGACCCTGGATGAAGCGCGACCCGATGAGGATCTCCATCGTCGGCGCGAGTCCGGCGATGAGGAGGCCGGCCGCGAAAAGCCCCAGGCCGAGCAGGAACGGGAACACCACGCCGCGACGATCGATGAGCTCGCCGGCGATGACGATGCCCAGCAGCGAGCCGACCATGAACACCGAGAAGACCAGTCCGTACAGCTCGTCGCCCCCGAGGTCGCGCCCGACGATCGGCATCGCGGCCGAGACCGCGAGCGCCTCGGCCGCCACGAGCGTGATCGTCAGGACCAAGCCGAGGGTCAGCTCCCGCCGCTGTGGCGACCACAGCCCACCCGCCTCGTCGCGGGCATGGGCACTCGGCGTGGGCGACTCGGGTTCGGGCACCGGCGCAGTATGGCGAGTCGCCACCTCGGGCGCCCAAGCGCATCGCCAGTCGCCGCTCGGCCTTGATCTCGCTGCTGGAGCTGGTCGATCCTGCCGGAGCCCCGACCCCGAAGCCTTGGCGCGCGGTGGTGGGCAGTCGCGCTAACCGCGGCCCGGCTGGATCCCGTTGTCCTGTGCTATCGGGAGTCGCGTTAACCGCGGTCCGAGCGGCTCGCGCTGTCAGCTGCGACTGGCAGTCGCGTTATCCACCGATTCGCGGCCTAACGGCAACACCAGTGCCGCCTGACCGAACCGCCCTGCGTGGCAACACCTTCGACCGCTGCCAATCCGTGGCTACCGGTACTCCCAGTGCCGGATGACAACGATCAGCGCCTTGCTGGCGGTGATCTCACTCCGCCTCGTCGAGCGCGGCGATGAGACGATCGAGGAGCTCCAGGCGGCGGCGGCGCTGGGCGGCCTCGGCGGTCATCGTCTCGCGCGCCGAGTCGGACCCGTACCCCGCGGTCCAGCGCAGCTCCCGGCGCCGCACCTCGGCGAGCTCCGAGCCGCGGGCCGCGAGGAGTGCGCCGCGGAGGAGCCGCAGGTCATCGTCGCGCTCGATCTCGAGCGCCACGTGCAGGGACCGAGCCGGGGGCTGCGACTCGCCCGCCCCGTCAGGTCGTCGGGTCACGCTCGGCCTCGTCGAGCAACCGGAACGCGGTCACGTAACCCTGGAAGGCCTCGCCCAGAGCGTTGAGTGGGGCGTCGCCGGGCGGCGGCCCCGAGGAATCGTGGGTGGCGGTCCGCGCGCCGCCATTGGTGAGCACCCAGTACGTGCACCGGTGCACGTCGGGCGGCCCGAACTCGGCGGCCCGGTCCAGCTGCCCGTGCCAGGCCTCTGCGGCGAGCAGCAGGCGCCGCGCGGCCTCGACGATCGTCGGTTGGCCCACTCCGCCGATCGTCCCACTCCCGGTGCTGGTGTACATGCTGCCCGTCCCGTCGGCGAGCGCGACGAACGTGGCGATGCCGGTCCCGGTCCCCCAGTCGACGACGACGCCCCAGGCGTTCGGGAGGTCCGGTGTCGGCTGCATGCCGGTGCGCCTCGGGTCGAGGGTCAGGATCATCCTCCGGAGGTTGGCGTACGCGGGGGCAAGGACCGGTCCCTTCGCTCGACCGAAGCCGAACAACGGCATGGCAGCTCCCCGCTACGACAAGACGGCCAGCTCGGTCGACAGCCGAGCGACGATCGCCTGCGTCAGCTGCCAACCCTTCAGCGGATCCTTCGGCAGCCGGATCCGGACCTGGTTCGAGGCGAAGGTCACGTCGGCATGCCTGACACCCGGCAGCGAGCCGGGCGTGAGCAGCCGCATTGCGGTCGCCCGCGACAGCCCCTCGCCGAATCTGACCACGAGCAAGCCGTCCTCGCGCGACATCGAGCTGACGCCCGCCGCCTCGGCCGCGAGCCGCAGCTCGGCGACCTCCGCGAGGCGCACGACCGGAGCGGGCATCGGACCGAAGCGGTCGATGATCTCCTGCCGGAAGGCCGCCACGTCGCCCGGGGTCCTGGCCCGGGCCAGGCGCCGGTACAGCTCCAGCTTCTGGGCTTCGTCGGGCACGTAGTCGTCGGGCAGGTGCGCCTCGAGCGGCAGGTCGACGACCGCCTGGGGCGTGACGACGACGGGCTCGCGCCCCTCGTGGGCGGCCTTGCGCTCCTCGACGGCCTCGGCCAGGAGGCGCGAGTAGAGGTCGAACCCGACGGCGGCCATGTGACCTGACTGCTCGCCGCCGAGGATGTTCCCGGCCCCCCGGATCTCGAGGTCGGACAGCGCGATCTGGAAGCCGGCGCCGAGCTCGGATGCATTGAAGATCGCCTGTAGCCGCTTGCGGGCGTCCTCGCTCATTCGCTCGCGGCGCCGGTACAGGAGATACGCGTAGGCGCGCCGCGAGGATCGCCCAACGCGACCGCGGAGCTGGTAGAGCTGCGCCAGCCCGAGCGTGTCGGCCCGGTCGATGATGATCGTGTTGGCATTCGGGATGTCGAGGCCCGACTCGATGATCGTCGTGCAGACGAGGACGTCGGCCGCCCCGGCCGCGAACCGCAGCATGACGCTCTCGAGCTGGCCCTCGGCCCTCTGGCCGTGCCCGACCACGATCCTGGCGCCGGGCAGCATCGCGCGCAGCTGCTCGGCCTGGGCCTCGATCGTCTCGACCCGGTTGTGCACGTAGAACACCTGGCCGCCGCGGTCCAGCTCGCGCAGGATCGCGTCGCGAACCAGCCCGGCCGAGGCCTCGGCGACCCGGGTCTGGATCGGGAGGCGATCCTCGGGCGGGGTCTCGATGACGCTCATGTCACGAACGCCCGCCAGGGCCAGGTTGAGGGTCCGCGGGATCGGCGTCGCCGACAGGGTCAGGACGTCGACCTCGCGCTTCAGCTGCTTGAGGCGCTCCTTGGCGGCCACCCCGAAGCGCTGCTCCTCGTCGACGATCACCAGGCCGAGATCACGGAACCGGACGTCCCTGGATAGCAGGCGGTGGGTGCCGATCACGAGGTCGACCGAGCCGTCGGCGAGGCCCGCGACGGTCTTCTCCTGCTCCGGCTTGGACACGAACCGGGACAGCAGCGCGACCCTGACCGGAAACGGTCCGAACCGGGCGCTGAACGTCTCGTGGTGCTGGGCCGCCAGCACGGTCGTCGGCACCAGGACGGCGACCTGCTTGCCGTCCTGGGTGGCCTTGAAGGCCGCCCGGAGTGCGACCTCGGTCTTGCCATAGCCGACGTCGCCGACGACGAGGCGGTCCATCGGCCGCGGGCGCTCCATGTCGTGCTTGACCTCGACCGCGGCGCGGAGCTGGTCGACGGTCTCCTCGTAGGGGAACGAGGCCTCGAGCTCGCCCTGCCAGGGCGTGTCCTCGGGATAGCGGTGGCCGTCGGCCGAGGCCCTGGCGGCGTAGAGGGCGAGGAGCTCCTCGGCGAGGTCCGTGACGGCCTTCCGGACGCGCTGCTTGGTGCGAAGCCACTCCGTGCCGCCGAGCCGCGAGAGCGACGGGTTCTCACCGCCGCTGTAGCGCGTGACCCGGGCGATCTGCTCGACTGGCACGAAGATCCGATCGCCGGCGGCGAACGCCAGCTCCAGGAAGTCGCGCTCGTCGCCGGCCCCGGAGCTGCGCCGCAGCATCCGCTCGTAGCGGGCGATGCCATGGTCGATGTGGACGACGAGGTCGCCCGGCGTCAAGCGCTCGAGAATGTCGCGGGGCACGATCCGCCGCATCGCTTTCGGGCGCCGGACGCGGACGTTCCCGAACAGCTCGCGGTCGGTGACGAAGACGAGGCCGTCCGACCCGCCCTCGAAGCCGCCGTTGAGGCTGCGATCGACGATCGCGATCGCCCCGGGAGGCGGGGGCTCGGTGATCGCATTGCTGACGCCAGCGGCGTGGCCGCCCTCCTCGAGCAGCTCGGCGAGGCGCGGCGCCTGGTCCGAGGCGATGACGACGCGGGGGCGAGATTCGCCGCTCCCCTGCCCGTCCGCGAGCCAGCGCTCCACCGCCTCCGCAATCCTCGCGCCTCGCCCCGGTGGCAAGGCCGGCTCGCGCCAGCCGAAGAGGTCGCCAGACGACGATCCTCCGCCGGCGATCGCCTCGCCCGCCTCGGATTCCCAGGTCAGCTCGAGCGTGCGCGCCGCCAGCAGGCGACGCTTCCAGTCGCGCGGACCGAGCAGCGTCGACGGCCAGTCCTTCGGCAGGTCACCCGCCTCGACGAGGTCCTTCCGCCGCTCGTCGGCTTGCGCCCACAGGAACCGGGCCGCCTCCGCGACGTCGCCCGGCTCGTCGACGACGAGGAGCGTCTCGGGGCCGACGTGGTCGAGGCCGGTGGCGGGCGCGAGCAACGCTGCCCAGACCTCGGCCGCATCCCCGACGTTCGCCGCTCGGGACGCCGCTCGCCCGGCCCGCGCCGCCTCGTCGCCTCGGGAGGTCACCAGCCGCTCGAGGTCGCTGGCCAGCCGCTCGGGCAGGCGCTTCGCACCCGACCCGAGGCGATCGCGGAGTGCCTCGCCGCCGCCGGGCGGCACGAGGAACTCCGATGCCGGCAGCAGCGCGAGCCGCGCCGCCGTGCCGGTCGTCCGCTGGTCGGTCGGGTCGAAGGTCCGCAGGGAGTCGATCTCGTCACCGAACGACTCGATCCGGACCGGCAACTCGGCCGAGGGCGGGAAGACATCCACGATCCCGCCACGACGCGCGAACTCGCCCCGTCCCGCGACCTCGAGGACGGGCACGTAGCCCAGGTCCAACAGCGCCCGGAGGAGCACGGACTGGCTGACCCGGACGCCGACGGACAGCTCCAGCGGCTCGTCCGGGAGGTCGACTGGGTCGATCGTGTGCTGCAGGAGCGCCTGGACGCTCGCGACCAGGATCCTCGCCCGCCCGCTCCGCCAGGCCGACAGGGCGGCGACCCGCGCCGCGGTCTCGTCGGCGACGAGCTCGCTCCGCTCGTAGGCCAGCGCCGTCCGCGGCTCGAGCACCACGACCTTGCCGGGATCGCCCATCCACGCGTGGAGTTCCTCGGCGACGCGGTCGCCGATCTCGGCGTCGCGCGCGATCCAGCAGATCCGCTCTCCGGCGACGAGAGCAAGCGCGGCCGCGAGGTAGCTCTTCGCCCCGTGGGGAACCGCGGTGACGCCGGCGTGCCGGCCCGCGTTCGAGGGCGGCTCGGGCGCGCCGAGCCGCTCCCGCAGCGTCGCGAACGCGCCCACGGGGCCGAGGAGCGGCGGCAGCGCGGCGAGATTCGGGATCCGGCGGCCGGGTGCCGGTCGGCCATCCGCCCGTGGCGACGCAGTGGCGACGGGCGGCCGTTCTCGTCCTGCAGGGCGAGTCGCCGCGGGAGCCTCCTCCCCCCGCTCGGCGAGGCGACGCTCCCAGCCCCGACGTCCACGGCCGAGCGCGCTGCGCTCCTCGACGTCGCGCGCCTCGAGTTCGCGGCTCACGACCTCGCGACGTCTCACGCCGTTTCCTCATCGGGCCGGATCTTCCGCCAGCCCGTTCGCGTGCGGCGGATGCCGTCCGGCCCGGGCGGGCCGTCGATCTCGCCCGGAGGCGCCACTCGGTCGCTGTCCGCCGGCCGCAGCTCGAACGGGTTGAACCGGTTCGCCGCCTTGTTCGTGCCTTCGCGAGCCCACGCCTCGACCGCGTCCGCAGCGGCATCGAGCAGCTCGGCCAGCCGGAGCTTCTCCTCGGGTCCGAACCTCGACAGGACGTGGTCCACGAACGTTCGGCCCGGCTCGCCGATGCCGATACGGAGCCGGCTGAAGGCTTCGTTCCCGAGCTCCGCGATGATCGAGCGAAGGCCGTTGTGGCCGCCGGGCCCGCCGCCCTCGCGGAACCGCAGCTTGCCGAAGGGCAGCGCGAAGTCGTCGACGACGACGAGCATCTCGCCCAGGGGCGCCCGCTCCCGGGCGAGGACCTTCCGCACCGCGATGCCCGATTCGTTCATGTACGTCTGGGGCTTGACCAACAGCAGGTCGAGGCCGCGGTAGCGCCCGCCGACGATCGCGGCGGCGTCGCGGCTCCGGCCCCGCCCCGCCCAGCCAGCGCGATCGGCGAGCCGGTCGAGGACCATCCAACCGATGTTGTGGCGCGTCTCGCGGTACTGGTCGCCCGGGTTCCCGAGGCCGACGACGATCTTGTTGATGCTCACCTCCGAGCCGCGCTCCTCCCGGGTCGCGGTCATCCCCGGTCGCACATCGCTCCGAACAGCACGAACGGCCCCGGGACATCGTCCGGGGGCTCGCCGACGATGGTACCCGGGATGGCGACGCGGCCCGCCCCTGGGCCTCGCGGGATGATCGCCTGGCAGCCTGCGGACAGGGCCGCGCAGCGGTGGCGACCGGCACGCTCAGCGCATCGGATCCAAGGTCCGAACGTCCTCGTACGGCAGGTGACCGGCATCGACGAGCAGCCGATCCCCGAGCGGCTGGCCGAGCACCACGACGATCGGCGTCGGCGGATTGCCAGGGCACCGGTGAATGCCACCAGGCAGGGGCACCACGCCGAACGCCGCGAGCACACGCCCGGGCTCGAACCGGATCTCCGGGCCGACGACGCGTCCGACCGACGACTGCCCCGAGGCACAGTCGCGCTCCGTGACCATTGCCGTGAACCTTGCTGTCGTCGGTTGTGGCGTCGGTTCATCCGGATCGAGCAGCCAATCGCCCAGGCCGAGATGCCCGGGCAGGATGAGATCCGCCCGGCATTCGCCCCAGCCGATGACCTGCCAGCCATCGGGACCGTTCTCGAGGTTGACGCTCATCAGGCCGCCGAGCTGATCGCGGGCGACGAACTGGGCGCCTCGCTCATCGGCGCCGACGAGCAGCCAGCCGTGGTCGGGCAGCCAGTCGACGTCCACCTCCGTGCGGGTGAGGTGGGCCCGCAGGACAGCGGCGAGCGGGTCATCTCCGAGCTCCGCGTTGCCCCGCTGATCGAGGACCGCCGGGTCGAAGCCGAACCGGCCGCCGCAGCCGTACCGGAGGTCGCCGGCCAGGCTGAACGCCGCGGCGGCCAGCTCCGTTGGCGTGGGCGTCGCTTGCGGCCCACCACAGCCGAGGACGCCGAGCAGGCTCGCCACGAGCACGATGACGACGCGGCCCATCGGGCCTCCCACGCTTGCTGGGTCGATGGTACGGCGCCGGACCGGCCGGCCTCGACCGAAGCTCAGTCGAGAAGGCTGCGCTCCAAGGCGCGCATCGCCGCTTCCTCGACCGGTTCGGCGTGGTCGAGCCCGCAGAGGTGGAGCGTCCCGTGAATCACGAGGAGCCGCAGCTCGTCGGCCGCCGACCAGCGGACGTCACCGGTCTGGCCGCCTCGGCCCTCGCTCGCCTGCTCGACCGCCCGCTCAATGGAGATCGCGATGTCCCCGATGTGGGTCCGTGGCGCGGCTGCCGGGCGTTCGGCGGCGCGCGCCGCTGCCGCGCCGAAGGCCTCGGGCGGGAGCATCGGGAAGGACAGGACGTCGGTCGGCCCGTCGACGCCCATGTGCTCGCGGTTCAGGTCCGCCAGCTCGTCGTCATCGGTCAGCACGACCGTGACGGAGCCGGGCCGCGGCGCGCGGACCGCGTCGAGCGCGCGGGCCACCGCCCGGGCGATGGCGCTCGCCGACAGCGGCGCATGCACGCCCGCCCGAGTGACGACATCGATCCGCCACGGCCGGCGATAGATCGTCCTCCACCGGTCAGCCACCCCCCGGCCGGCCTCCTTCGCATGCCCGCGACGGGCATGACGGACGTCGTTCATCTCGGCAGGGCGGATTCGGGGCATACGAACGCCGGCGCGCCGGCGACTCAGGCTCCCTCGCGCGGGCCGCCACCCGACGCGGCCCGCCGCGACTCCAGCTCGACCACCTTGTTCTGTGGGTAGGCCACGCGCTGGTGGTACATCCCGAGGAGCTGGCTGACGAACGCATCTTCGATGCGATGGATGTCCCGGAGCGTGAGGTCGCACTCGTCGAACTGGCCGTCCTCCATGCGCTCGACGATGATCCGGCTGACCATCGCCCGGATGGCGGGCTCGTCGCGGGACGACAGCGACCGGACCGACGCCTCGACCCCGTCGGCCAGCATGAGGATCGCGGCCTCGCGCGACTGCGGCTTCGGGCCGGCGTGCCGGAACTTCCTCGGATCGATCGCATCGGCCGCCTTGCGCCCGTCGTCGGTCTCGAGTCCTCCGTAGGGCACGGCGGCCTCCTCCCGGGCCTTCGCGTAGAAGTAGCTCATGATCGCCGTCCCGTGGTGCTGCGGGATGAAGGCGATCAGCGACTTCGGCAGCTTCGACCGGTAGGCGACGTCGATCCCGTCCGCGACGTGCTGCTTCAGGACCTGGGCCGACTCCTCGGGCTCGAGGAGGTCGTGGACGTTGTCGCCGCCCGACTGGTTCTCGATGAATGCCGCCGGGTTCGCGAGCTTGCCGATGTCATGGTAGTAGGCCGCCACGCGCGTGATCAGCGGGTCGGCCCCGATGACCTCCGCCGCACGCTCCCCGAGGTTCCCGACCATCAGCGCGTGGTGGTAGGTGCCCGGCGTCTCGACGAGCAGGCGTCGCAGCAGCGGCTGGGAGGGGTTCGCGAGCTCGAGCAGCTGGAAGACCGTGAGCAGGCCGAACACGTTGCCGAGGACCGCGAAGCTCCCGACGGCGACGACCGCCGCCCCGCCCGCCGACGCGGCCGCCGCGCCGATGAGCTGGACGATGCCGGCCAGGTCGCGCTGGCCGAGCAGCGAGAAGGTCGTCACGACGAGGGCCTGCACGACGAAGATCCAGGCGCCGGCCTGGATGAACGTCTGGAGTCGATCTCCGCGGCGGATCGCGAGGATCCCGCCAAGGCCACCGAGCAGGACGTACGACGCGAGCTCCAGGGAGCCATTCACGGCCCCGGCGATGATCGCGACGACCGCCGTGACGACGATCGCCGCTTCCGCATCCAGCAGGACCGTGACGAGGAGGCCGACCCCGGCCAACGGCATGATGAACGGCAAGGCAGCGCGACCGGCCGTGAGCTTCAGCGCGAACGCCGCCAGGACGACGAGCAGGCCGATCAGCATCACGACGTTGTTGCGGTGCCAGAACGCCCGCCGGAATCGCCACATCCAGGCGAGGACGAGCGCGACCAGCAGGGCCGACAGGAGCGCCCAGCCGCCCAGCGCCTGGACGTCCGGCCGCGGATCGTCGAGGCCGAGGGCCTGGATCCGCTCGAGGTCGACGGCCGTGATCTTCGTCCCGTCGGGGACGATGACCTGGCCCTGGACGATCTCGTCCACGACGGGCTCGACCGCCGCTGCCTGGCGGTCGCGTTCCTGCTGCGTCAGGGGCTCGCTGAACGATGAGTTCGGGACGAGCAGGGGCGCGATCAGCTGGGCCGCGAGCTCGCGCTCGCCGTCCGACAACCCGCCGGCCATCTGCTCGTGGAGCCGCTGCCGCGTCTGCGCCAGCTCCGAGTCTCGGAGCTCCGTGCGCTCGGTCACGTCGAGGACCCTCGCGGCTTCCGTGCGGACGGGCGCCCAGCGCTCCGGCGGCAACGTCTGCAGGACGGACTGCGCCTCGGCGGTGAGGTTCGGCAGGACATCGTCGAGGAGTGCCTGGCGTTCCTCGGGCGTCGTCTCCGGCGCGAACGCGGCGTCGAGCGGGGCGACGCTCTCGGTGAACGCCTCGAGCTGCTCGGCAGCGATGGCGATGGCCCGCTCGCTCGTGAAGTCGTACTGGGGCAGGACACTCCGCCGGGCCTCCTCGCGGGCCTGCTCGGTGAGGGTCTCGTTCGTCAGCGTGAGCGCGCGCGGGGCCCGGATGTCGGCCGGCGCAAGATCGCCGACCGCGAGGTCCAGGCGGGGCGAGATGTCGACCCCGAGGATCGTCGTCAGGACGAGGATCAGGGCGCCGGCGACGGTTACCAGGCGCACGATCTCGCGTCGGGTCGGCAGGACGGCCTCGGACAGCTGCCGGGTGAGCATCGCCGGGCTACCCGCCACCCGACGTGGCCAGCCGCGCGCTCACGGCCTGGCTGACGGCCCGCCCGTCGGCACGGCCCCTGGTCCGGGGTCCGAGCCAGCCCATGACTTTGCCCATGTCGCGCGGGCCGGTCGCGCCCGTCGCCGCGATCGCCTCGCCGACGAGCGCCGCGATCTCGGCGTCGGACAGCTGCTCCGGCATGAACTCGGTCAGGATCGCGACTTCGGCCTCCTCCTTGGCCGCGAGGTCCTCACGCCCGCCACCGCGATACGCCTCGATCGACTCGCGACGGCTCTTCAGCTCGCGCGAGAGGATCGCGGCGATCTCGTCGTCGGCGTACGTCCGACGATCCCGCTTCTCGGCGTTGTAAATCGCGTTCTCGGCCATCCGGAGGGTGTCGCGGCGCAGCGCGTCACCGGACCGCATCGCGGCCGTGATCTCGGACTGGATTCGCTCTCGGAGAGTCACCGGTGGTGGCACCTCGGGCGGTTCGACCTCGCCGCTGACGGCGCGGACGGTGCCCCAGGGTCTTCGACGGTGGCGGATGCCGGGTGCGACGATGGCTCGCGGACGGTCCCGGCCGTCCGGCCGATCAGCCCTGTGGCGTCCGTGCGTTCTTCTTGCGCTTCGCTTCCTTGCGCTTCCGCTTCACGCTCGGCTTCTCGTAGTGCTCGCGGCGGCGGGCCTCGGCGAGGATGCCGGACTGCTGGATCTTCTTGTTGAAGCGACGGAGGGCGCTTTCGAACGTCTCGTTCTCACCAACTCGAACTTCTGCCAATCCCGGATTCACCTCCTCGGGCGAGGATTTCGGACGCGTCTGCCGGCTCGATGCCCACCCGAGCTCGGTGCGGCCCCGCGAAGGGCCGCCGGAGTGTGGCACACGCTCCCGAGAGGGTCAAACGTCGCCGACGGGCTGGATGCTCATCGCAGCGCGTTCCCACGCCCGTCGCGGGCCGGCTGCGCCGCCTGGGAAGCCCCCGGCCGAGCCGACGAACGCCTCCATGCCGGGAATCCGGCAGTTGAACAGCCTCGATCCGTGACGCATCGCCGGCACGAGCGTCCTTTGGGCACCAGCGGCAAGGCACGAGCGGCAGGTGGGGCACGAGCGTGGGTGGAAACCACGCCGCCCCGCGGGAGGGGTGCAACCACGTGGCTTGCATCGGCTGCCGAAGGTTGTCGGAATTGCGAGAATCGGGAGCCACGATGCGAACGCTGATCGAGCTGCTGGATACCGCCGTCGCGAAGTACGGCGACCGGCCCGCGTTCGCCATCCGCGGAGACGACGGCCGTACCGAGACCTGGACGTACCGCGAGGTCGATCGGCGGAGCAAGCTGGCGGCGTTCCGGCTGCGGGCCATGGGGCTCCAGCCCGGCGACCGGATCCTGACCTGGGCGCCCTCGACGCCCAACCTGCCGGCGGCGTACTACGGCGCGATGCGGGCACGAGTCGTCTTCGTGCCGCTCGACCTGCGGATGTCGGCCGAAGCAATCGAGGGCATCGTCCGCAAGTCCGGTGCGAAGCGGCTGATCATCGGCACCGGCCGCGATGCCCCCGACCCACGAATCGCCGGTCTCGAGCGGTTCCCGACCACGACCGTCGAGGAGCTGACGGCGCCACCCGAGTCCGGGATGGCCGCGCCGGCGCCAGTGGCCCTCGAGCCGGAGCCGCGGCCACGGTCGCTCCGACGCCGGGTCGAGGCCCACGGCGGCGACGGGACCGGGCCAGCGTCGCCGGCGACGGTGCCCCTTCCGCCCGACTGGGAGGCCCAGGTGGCGGCCTGGCCGCCGCCCGCTCCGGAGGACCTGTTCGAGCTGATCTTCACCTCGGGCACGACGGGCACGCCCAAGGGCGTGATGCTGGCGCACGACAACATCGTCGCCAGCATCGAGTCCTTCTACCGGATCATCCCGAACCTCGAGCACCGGATCGTGTCGCTCGCGCCACTGTCCCACCTGTTCGAGCAGATCGTCTGCGTGTACTACGGGATGTCGGTCGGGGCGTCGGTCCTGTACCCGGGCAGCCTCAACCCGCGGATCATGTTCGAGGCGATGCGAGAGCACCGCGTGACCTCGATGGTCGTCGTGCCGCAGGCCCTCGACCTGTTCTGGAGCGCCATCGAGCGCGAGGTCGCCAAGAGCGGTCGGACGGCCCAGTTCGAGCGGCTGCGCGGGATCGCGCGGCGGCTGCCGATGGCCCTTCGGCGGCTGCTCTTCCGGAGCGTCCACCAGCGCCTCGGCGGCGGGCTCCGGCTGTTCATCTCCGCCGGCGCGTTCCTGCCGCCGGCGCTCCAGCAGGCCTGGGAGGACCTCGGGGTCATCGTCCTCCAGGGCTACGGCGCGACCGAGACGGGAACCGGCGCCTGCACGACCCTCGAGGACCACGGGCTCGGCACCGTCGGTCGCCCGCCGGAAGGGGTGCAGATGCGGATCGCCGAGGACGGCGAGATCCAGTTCCGGGGGCCGATGCTGTTCAAGGGCTACTGGGACGAGCCCGAACTGACCGCGGCCTCGTTCACCGAGGACGGCTGGTACAAGAGCGGCGACGTCGGGCACTTCGACGCCGAGGGCCGGCTCATCCTGTCCGGCCGGAAGAGGGACATGATCGTCCTGCCGAATGGCCTCAACGTCTACCCGGAGGACATCGAGAACGCCCTTCGGGTGGCGGGCATTCGCGATTCGGTCGTCCTCGAGACGCGGCCGGGCCGAATCGAGGCGGTCGTCCTCGCCCCCGGCGTGCATGGCATCCCGCGAGCCGGGGAGGCCCTGCCGTTCGACCCGGCGATGCCGCCGGACGAGATCCGGACGACGCTCGACGCGGCGGTGAAGGAGGCCAACTCGCGCCTCGGCCCGCAGCAGCGGATCGCCGGCTGGCGCCTGTGGCCCGACGCGGACTTCCCGCGGACCCACACCTTCAAGATCAAGCGCGACCGGGTCCGCACCTGGGCCTCGGTCGAGACGCCGGTCGTGGTCCGAACCGACTGACGGGATCAGCCGCCGACCGGGACCTCCGCGCCGATCGAGGCGAGGGCCGGCTCGATGTCGGCGGTGCGTGGATCGACCGCGCTCCCGGGTGACCAGGCGTAGAACAGGACGACCGGGCCGGAAACGCGCAGCACGAAGCGCGAATCGGGCGGGAACTGGACGCGACCGGGGCCGCTGGCGATGTAGGCCGCCTGCTCCCGGGCACCCGCGAGGGCCGCCTCGGGAGTGCCGAGCGCATAGAGCACGAGCAGGCCCCGCTGCGGATCCTCGGGAAGCGTGACCTGCAGGACGGTCCGCGGGGCCGCCGCCAGCCGGGCGGCCTCGGGCGGCCGATAGGGGCGCACGGACGGCCCAGCCTGGAGCCCCGCCTCGGCGAGGGCGTCGACGACGCGAGCCTGGACGACCAAGGTCGCGTCGCCCGCCGGCGGCGCCGTCGCACCCTGCGGCGGGAAGGTCGGTCCGTTGACCGGCGCCGTGCAGCCGGCAACGGCCGTGAGCGCGACCACCGCAAGCGTGCCGACAGGCCCCGGGCGGCGCGGCCCGCGGTCTGTCATCCGGGCGGCCAGCCGAGCGATCGACCCCCCAGCAGGTGGAAGTGGAGGTGCTCGACCGTCTGGCCACCCCACGCACCGACGTTCGTGACGACGCGGTAGCCCCGCTCGGCGATGCCCTCGGCGCGGGCGATGTCCGCGGCCGCGGTGAAGATCCGACCCACGAGCGGCGCGTCGGCCTCGGTCAGCTCGGCGGCCGACGGGACGTGCTCCCGTGTCAGCACCAGCACGTGCGTTGGAGCACGCGGCGAGATGTCCCGGATCGCGATCACGGCATCGTCTTCGAACACCCTGGTCGAGGGCACCTGGCCCGCGACGATCCGGCAGAAGAGGCAGCCCGGATCGGGCGACCGGTCGGCCATCTAGGTCCCTCCCTCACCAAAGGTCCGGCTTCGCGCTCATGAGAAAGCCGATCGTACCCACCAGGCCGGCCATCAGGTACGACAGGTACCGCTGCCGCCGGGCAAGGGCCGGCCAGCGCCCGTCGGCGCCCGCCCTGAGACCGAGCATCTGCCGCAGTCGAGGTCGCTGGACGAAGAACGCGATGGCGAGGTTGGTCGCGTAGATGACGAGCGCGACGAGCAGCCACGGCTGGCCCAGGAGGCCCCAGCCGAGCGTCGCTACCAGCCCGATGCCCGTCAACGCGAGGCCGATGCCGATCCAGCCCGAGCCGCGCGCCTGGACAGCGAGGAGGAACCGCGTGAAGGCGCCATCGGGCATGGGTCGCAGCGAGTCGCGGCGCACGCGGAACGCGAATGGCAGGAGCAGTGACGGCACGAACAGCGAGACGGCGAGAACGACGTGGGCGACGAGGAGCAGGGGAAAGAGGCTCGGGGGCATCGGTCGGGATTCTAGGGTCGAGCCGCGATTCGGCCGGGACGCGCGAGCTCGAGCGCAACCCAATCGCCCTCGTCCAGCCGATTCCGGGCGTGGAGGCCACGAGCCTCGAGGGCCGCCACCACCTCCGCCTCACGGTCTCGGAAGATGCCCGACGCGATGAGCGTGCCACCCGGCGCGACCTCGTCAGCCAGCGGGGCGGCAAGCTCCACGAGGACCGAGGCGATGAGGTTTGCGAGCACGACGTCGGACGGGGGGCCGCCGGTGGGCACGCTGCCGCGCCGAACCGAGATCACGTTCGCCAGGCCATTTCGCTCCACGTTGGCGGCCGTGGCCTCGACCGCGATCGGGTCGACATCCAGGCCCACGACGGAGCCCGCGCCGAGCCGCGCCGCCGCGATCGACAGGATCCCGGAGCCGCAGCCGACGTCGAGGACCAGCCCAAGGCGCCGGCGGTCCGCGACGTTCTCCAGGGCCGCGAGGCATAGCCGCGTCGTCGGGTGGAGGCCAGTCCCGAAGGCCATGCCCGGATCGAGGTCCAGCACGACCTCACCCGGCGCGGCATCGTGCGCGCGCCACGTCGGCTTCACGACGATCCGCCGGCCGACCCGCAGGACCGGGAAGTGATCCTTCCACGCCTCGGCCCAGTCGGCCTCGTCCACGAACCGCGTGCGAAGCTCGCCGATCGGCCGCAGCCCGAACGCCTGGAGGTGGCCGAGGGCGCTGGAGACCTCGGCGACAACCCGGTGACCCTCGACTGGATCCGCCGTCGGAACGTAGGCTCGGACGACCGCCGGCCGGCCAGGGTCGACCGCGGCCCCGAGCCCCTCGTCGACGAGCTCGAACGCCGGCTCGACGCTCGTCCCGCCGGCCGCCACTCGCCCGAAAATCTCGCTGACGGCCTCGACCGCCTCGACGTCCGCCTCGACCGCCAGCTCCAGCCACCGGCCGGCTCGCGCCGGCCCCGACGAGACCGAGTCCTCGGTGACCATTACGCGAGCTTGTCGCGCACGCGATCGAGCAGCCCGCCGCCCTCGTTCACGACCTCGCCCGTGGCGCGGGCGTAGGCCTGGAGCGCCTCGCGCTGCGCCTTCGTCAGCCGGGCCGGCACGGCGACGTCGACGATCACGTGGAGGTCGCCACGCTGCCCGCCACGCCGGAGGTACGGGACGCCCCGGCCACGGAGCCGGATCTCCGTCCCCGGCTGCGTGCCTGGCCGGATCTCGACATCCTCCTCGCCCTCGACGGTCGGAACGGTGATCGTCGTCCCCAGTGCGGCCTGGGCCAGCCCGACGCTGGCCTCGAAGACGAGCTCGGTGCCCTCGCGCTTGAGCTGCTTGTGGGGTGCGACGTGGACGGCAACGTACAGGCTGCCGGCCGGCCCGCCACGCGGACCCGCCTCGCCTTCGTTCGACAGCCGGATCTGGTGGCCCTCGTCGATGCCGGCGGGGATCGTCACCCGCAGCGTCCGCCGCCGCTCGGTCCGGCCCTCCCCGGCGCAGGTCTCGCACGGCGTCTCGACGATTCGGCCCTCGCCGCGGCAGCGCGGGCAGGTCGTGACGTTGATCATCTGGCCGAGCATCGTCTGGCGCACGGCGCGGACCTCGCCCCGGCCGTTGCACTGCGGGCAGGTCGACGGCTGGGTCCCGGGCTTCGCCCCGCTCCCGGTGCAGGTATCGCAGCGGGCGAGGACCGGGAAGTCGATCTCCTTCTCGGTCCCGAGGACGGCCTCCTCGAAGGTGATCCGGAGGTCGTATCGGAGGTCCGAGCCGGCCTGCGGCCGCCCGCGGCGGCCCCCGCCCCCGGCGGCGGCCGCGCCGAAGAAGGCGTCGAAGATGTCGGCGAAGCCACCGAACCCGCCGGCCATCGAGTCGCCGTTGATGTCGGCCGTGCCGAACAGGTCGTAGCGCTGGCGCCGCTCCGGGTCGGACAGGACCTGGTAGGCCTCGCTGATCTCCTTGAAGCGCTGCGAGGCGGCATCGTCCCGGTTCACGTCCGGGTGCCATTGCTGGGCCAGCTTCCGGAAGGCCTTCTTGATCTGGGCGTCCGAGGCGCCCCGCTCGACGCCGAGCACCTCGTAGTAGTCACGTGCTGCCATGCAGGCCGAAGGATACGGTCGCGCCGGTACCATCGCGGCCGATGGGCCAGCCCCGCCTGAGCGTCGCCCTGACGTTCGACCACGACGCCATCTCCGACAGCGTCCGCCGCGGCGATCCGCCGGTGAAGCTGTCGCACGCCGAGTTCGGGCCGCGTGTCGGCGTACCGCGGATCTGCGAGCTCCTGGAGCGGGAGCGGACCCCGGCGACGTGGTTCGTCCCGGGCCACTCGAGCCAGACCTTCCCGGCATCGATGGACCTGATCCTGCGCGGCGATACGGAGCTCGCCTGCCACGGCTGGTTCCACGAGGACTTCTCGCAGATCCCGGCCGATGACCAGCGCCAGATCCTCGAGCGCTCGATCGAGGAGGTCGTTCGGCTGACCGGCTCGCCGCCGAAGGGCTTCCGGGCGCCGTACTGGGCGCTCGGGACCGAGACCCTCGAGCTCGTCGAGGCGGCTGGATTCGCCTACGACTCGTCGCTCATGGCCGACGACTACCGACCGTACCGGATTCGCCGGGGTGACCGGCACTCGATCGAGCACGGCACGACCTTCGGCATCGAGGGCGACCTCGTCGAAGTCCCCGTCTATTGGGCGATGGACGACTGGCCCCACTTCGAGCCGGGCGACGCCAGGGACGGGCTCTCGGCGGCGTCGAAGGTCCTCGAGACCTGGCTCGGCGAGCTCCGCTATGCCTACGACCACGCCCCCGGCGGCCTGCTCATGGTCACGATGCATCCCGAGTGCATCGGCCGCGGCCACAGGATGGCGATGCTCGAGCAGTTCATCGCCGAGGCGAAGGCCCTCGACGGGGTTGTCTTCGAACGGCTCGACGCGTACCTCGAACGCTGGCGCAGAGAGCCGGCCCTCGCCTAGCTGCCCGTCGGGATGGCGATGGGGACGTCGGGCGTCGACTCGCGCCAGTCGTAGGTCACAGTCGTGCGGTCGGGCCCGCCGTACGGCGCCTCCTCGCGGGTGAAGGCATAGCGCAGGCGCCGAAGCTCGCCCGCGACGAGCCACACCTCGACGTCGACCGTGGTCACCCCGTATTGCTCCCGGACCGTTGCGGCATCGGGGACGTCCGCGGGCACCCCGGCAGCGGCCGCCGCCTCGAGCGTGGACCGCACCAGCCACCGCTCGGCCGGCGCGCCGTCGAGGTCCACCGGATCGAGGGCCACGACGGCATCGCCGGGCGAGGCGTCCGCGACGAGCCTCACCAGGCCGATGACCTCGTCGGGCAGGCGTCCCACCAGGCCACCCGACCGGCGCGCCTCGTCACGTGGACGGGCCTGCCACCCGCCGGGTTCGCTTGCCAGCTGTACGACGAGCTCGTCGGGCGTCCAGACGACCTCCGCGACGAGGGCCGCGATCGAGGGCGCCGGCGTGCCCGGCGGTGCGACGAGGCCGGTCAGGTCGTAGCGCGCCTGCCCTCGCCCGTTCGGGGGCTCGACGCGGCCGCTGCCGGCGATCAGCGTTTCGATGGGGTCTTGGGGCCGCTTCTCACGCACGACCGTCATGTCGAACGCTGCGGCCGCGGTCGACAGCAACCGCCGTGCGGCGTCGGTCGGCGGCGTGGCGATCGATGAGGCGTCCGGTGTGGCGATCGCTGCCGAGGCCCCGGGTGCCAAGGTCGCTGCGGGCGAGCCGCTCGGCCACGTCGACTCCGCGGCGGGTGGTCCCGAGGCCGACCCGCCCGAGCCGTAGCACCCGGCAACGGCGAGCGCGAGTACGGCGAGGCGGGCAATTCGGTGGCCTGGGGCCGACGTCATCGGGCGCTCGCGAGCGAAGACGCGCGGGCGAGGACTCGGACGAGCATCGGCACCGAGAGCCTTCCCGTGAACGTGTTCTGCTGGCTGGGGTGGTAGCTGCCGAGCAGGGTCCAGCGCCCGATTTCGTGCTCGACGGCATGTCCGAAGCGCGGCCTCGGTGACGGGACGGGCGCGCCCAGGGCCGCGAAGGTCCGCAGCACCGCGTCCCAGGCGAAGCCGCCGAGGGCGACGACGACCCGGACCGTGTCGAGCGCCTCGAGCTCCCGGACGAGGAACGGAGCGCAACGGTCGCGCTCGTCGATCGTCGGCTTGTTGGCGGGCGGGGCGCACCGGACCGCCGCGGCGATCCGAACGCCGGAGAGCGTCAGCCCGTCATCCGCGCGCCGCGACGAGGGTCGGTCCGCCAGCCCGACCTCGTGCAGCGCTGACCACAGGAAGTCGCCGCTGGCGTCGCCGGTGAAGACGCGCCCGGTGCGGTTGCCGCCGTGGGCCGCCGGTGCGAGCCCCACGACCAGGACCCGCGCATCGCGATCCCCGAAGCCCGGCAGCGGCCGGCCCCAATAAGGCTCGTCCCGGAATCGCGCGACCTTCTCGCGCGCCACGAGCTCCCGCCAGGCGACGAGGCGCGGGCAGCGGAAGCAGCTGACGACGTCCGCCTCGAGCTTCGCCAGCGCCTCGTGGCGGGCATCCGCGCCGGCGGCGGGGACGCTGCCACGACCGATGTCACTCCGAGACACGACGGTGGCTCCGCGCCAGCTACTTCAGAAGGAGCTTGTCGAGCCGGCGCGACACGACGGCGAGACCGACCACACCAAGCGTGAACAGGTACGCGACATGGACCAGCGTCTGTGGCCCGACGACGCCGGTCACGAAGCCCCGCAGCAGGTCGACGCCGTGGTACAGGGGCGTCAGCTGGACGAGCAGCCGGACCGGCTCGGGGTAGGTCTCGAGCGGGAAGAACGTGCCGCTGAACAGGAACATCGGCAGGATCGCGAGCTGGATCAGGTCGAAGTCCTGCCAGGTCCGCATGAACGACGTGGCGGCCATGCCCACGGCCGCGAAGGCGAACCCGATCAGCAGCGCGCCCGGCAGGGCGAGGACGACGAGCGGCGAGCGGACCAAACCCAGGACGACCATGACCGCCAGGAACCCGATCGTGTACAGGCCGCCCCGGATGAGCGCCCACAGCAGCTCGCCGAGCGAGATGTCGGCCGGCGAGAGCGGTGTCGTGAGGATCGAGGCGAACGTCTTGTCGTACGTCAGCTTGAAGAAGAAGTTGAACGTCGATTCGGTGATCGCGCCGTTCATCGACGACGCGGCCAGGAGGGCGGGCGCCACGAACAGCGCGTACGGGATCGGCTGGCCGCCCGGGCCGGTGACGGCGCCGACCAGGCCCCCCAGGCCGAAGCCGATCGACAGCAGGTAGAACAGCGGCTCGAAGAAGCCCGAGAAGAGCACGAGCCAGCCGTGCTTGTAGACGAGCAGGTTGCGCTCGACCAGCCGCAGCGAGCGGCGGCTCCCGAACGCGAACAGCGGGGTCAGGCGAAGCGCCGTCATCGGCCCGCCCCGGAGCGGCTCATCCGCGGACCAGCCGGGCTTCGATGGTCCGGAACGCCAGGATCGCGCCGACGACGATCAACGCCACCAGGACGAGCACGTGGGCCACGGCCACGAGCGGCGCGTCGTCGATCGTGCCGAGGACGATCGCCCGTGCGAGGTCGACGCCGTGCCACAGCGGCGAAAGCCAGGCGATCGGCTGCAGGGCCGCGGGCAGCGATTCGATCGGGAAGAAGGTGCCGCTGAACAGGAACAGCGGCGTGATCCCGAACCTGAAGATCGCGGCGAAGCGATCGGGCCGCCGCTGGGTGGCGGTGAACGCGACGATCGGCGTCGCGAAGGCCAGGCCCGTGAGCACCGCGACAGGCACGGCGGCGAGCAGCCTGACGGGGTCCCGAACCGCTCCGAAGAGCGTGGTGACGATGGCGAATGCCGTGCCGACCATCAGCAGCCGGATGGTGATCCACGCGATGTTGCCGAGCGCCACGTCGCGCGGCCGGATCGGCGTGGCGTACATGGCGTGGAAGATCCTGTTCCACTGGAGTCCGCCGAGGATCGGAAACATCGCCTCGAACGAGCCGGTCTGCATGACCGCCGCCGCGAGCAGGCCGGGGGCGAGGAACTGGAGGTAGCCGACCTCGCCGAGGGGACCGGCTCCCGAGCCGGCGCGGTCGACGTAGCCGCCGAGCCCGATGCCCATTGCGGCCAGGAACAGGATCGGCTGGACGAACGACCCGAAGATCGAGCCACGGAACGTGGCGCGGTACTGGCGAGCCCGGTGCTCGAGGACCCGGAGCATCGCCCGCCAGTCGGGGGCGGGCGGACCCCCGACGATGCCGGCGGGCGTTCCAGCGGGTCGAGCGGTCGCCGCCACTCCCGACTCCTAGTCGACCAGCGAGCGGCCGGTCAGCCGCAGGAACACGTCCTCGAGGGTCGAGCGCCGCACGAGCACGGTCTCGGGGTGGACGCCACGGTCGCGGGCCGCGATCACGACCGCCTCGCCGTCGTCGGCGTACAACAGCAGCCGGTCCGGCAGCCGCTCGATCCGATCGGCGAGCCCGTCGAGCTGCCCGTCCAGCCGATCCTGCACGCCTGGCGCGAACCGGAACTCGGCGACCTCGCGCGTCGAATAGCGGGCGATCAGCTGCTGCGGCGAGCCCTCGGCGACGATCTTCGCCTTGTCCATCACGACCAGCCGGTCGCAGAGCTGCTCGGCCTCGTCCATGTAGTGGGTCGTCAGGACGAGCGTCACGCCCCGCTGCTTCAGGCGGTAGAGGCGATCCCACAGCAGGTGCCGGGCCTGCGGGTCGAGGCCGGTGGTCGGCTCGTCGAGCAGCATCAGGTCCGGCTCGTTGATCAGGCTGCGGGCGATCGTCAGGCGCCGCTTCATCCCGCCTGACAGGGGCTCGACGCGGTCCCTCGCGCGCTCGGCCAGCTGGACGAAGTCGAGCAGCTCGTCGGCGCGGCGAGCGCACTCGTCGCGCGACAGCCCGAAGTAGCGGCCGTAGATCAGGAGGTTCTCGCGGACCGTCAGCTCGTTGTCGAGCGTGTCGGCCTGCGGGACGACCCCGAGGCGGGCGCGGATCCGCGGTCCGTCATGGCCCGGGTCCATGCCCAGGATCCGGAGCTCCCCCTCCGTGATCGGCGAGGTGCAGCCGATCATCCGCATCGTCGAGGTCTTGCCCGCGCCGTTCGGGCCGAGGAACCCGAATGCCTCGCCGGGCGCGACGTCGAAGTCGATCCCGTCGACGGCCGTGAACGTCCCGAACCGCTTCGTCAGGCGGCGGGCGCGGATGAGCGAATCGGCGGGCGCCGACTCGGCTCGACGGGCGGGCGGGGACGTCGCGGGCTCGTCCATGGGGCTGCCCATCCTAGCCCACGACGCCCGCCCGGGCTGCTCCACTTCGGGTCAAACGGCTCTCCGACCGCCGCGCTCCTGTGAGTACGCTGCGGATGACCAATCCGCGCCCGACGAGCATCGGAGGCCCTCACGCAGACCATCGAGCGCCCCTTGGCGCGCGCCGAGTCAGCCGGCGCGGGCGTGGATTCGATCCCCAACTTCCGCGACGTCGGTGGGCATCGAACCCGCGGCGGCGGCGTCGTTCGTCGCGGTCTGCTGTATCGCTCGACGGCGCTGCACCGCGCCAGCCCGGGGGCGGTCGAGGCGCTCGAGGCGCTCGGGATCCGGACCGTGTTCGACCTTCGAACCGCCGGCGAGCGCGACGTCTGGCCAGAGGCCGATCGACTGCCCGCCGGCGCGACCTACGTCGTGGCCGACGTGCTGCGCGATGCCGACACGCCCGAGGCTCGACCAGCCGAGATGCGGGCCCTGCTCGCGGACCCGGAGCGGGTGCAGGCGATGCTCGGTTCCGGCCGGGGCGAGCGCATGTTCCTGGCCCGGTATCGCGAGTTCGTGAACCTCACCAGTGGCCGACAGGCCTACCACCGCGTCCTGGCCGACCTGGCGACGCCCGGAACGACGCCCGCGATCGTCCACTGCATGACCGGCAAGGATCGCGCGGGCTGGTCGGTGGCGGTCCTGCTGCTGCTGCTGGGAGTGCCCGAAGAGGCCGTGGTCGAGGATTACCTGGCGAGCAATGCTGCGCTGACCGGCCTCCACGCGGAGATGACCGACGAGTGGGTGGCCGACGGCCGCGACCCGGCGCTCCTCGAGCCGATGCTGGGCGTCCGGGTCGAGTACCTCGAGGCGGCCCTCGATGAGGTCCGCCGCGGATTCGGCTCGATCGACGGGTACGTCGAATCGGGCCTTGCGATCGGGCCGATGACCCGCCGCCGCCTCGTCGCGACGTTCGTCGAACGCGCCTGACGTCGCCAGCCCGGCTGGCGCGTCCGGCAAGCCGGCGGGGCCGTTCTGTCGCCCGAGGCGCGACGGAGCCCCGTCAGACCTCCTTGAACTCGCCCTCGACGGTGTCGTCGGCCGAGCCGCCGGACCGGGATCCTGCGCCGGCGGGCTCGCCAGCCTCGGCCTCGCCCGCCCCGCCGGACCCGTCGGCCCCCTCGGGACCGGGCTGCCCGGGTCCGTCCATCGGGCTCGCCGCCTGGTAGGCCGCCGTCGCGACCCGTGACAGTGTCGCGGCGAGCGACTGCATGCCGGTCTGGACGGCGTCGACGTCCGAGCCCTTCAGCGCCTCGCGCAGCGACTCCACCTGGCGCTCGACCTCGGCGCGATCCTCGGCCGAGACCTTGTCGCCGAGATCCGCCAGGGTCCGCTCGGCCTGATAGGTCAGCTGCTCCGCCTGATTGCGGGTCTCGACCTCCTCGCGGCGCTTGCGGTCCTCGTCGGCATGCTCCTGCGCCTCGCGGACCATCTTGTCGACGTCGTCCTTCGAGAGCATCGATGACGCGGTGATCCGGACCTGCTGCTCGCGACCCGTGGCCCGATCCTTGGCCCGCACGTCGAGGATGCCGTTGGCGTCGATGTCGAAGGCGACCTCGATCTGCGGGATCCCGCGCGGCGCCGGCGGGATGCCGTCGAGGATGAACCGGCCGAGGGTCTTGTTGTCGGCCGCGAAGTCGCGTTCGCCCTGGAGGACGTGGATCTCGACCTGGGACTGGTTGTCCGAGGCGGTCGAGAAGACCTGCGACTTCGAGGTCGGGATGGTCGTGTTGCGCTCGATCAGCTTCGTCATCACGCCGCCGAGGGTCTCGATCCCGAGCGACAGCGG
>JBQGDI010000072.1:0-17470 GCA_052038965.1 Candidatus Limnocylindrales bacterium
TCCCGGAGGGCCTCCTGCCAGATCCCACGGATGGGCAGGGCTGTGGGCACTACCACTGGTGGGTCGTCGCCTTCAACGCCAACGGCGACGGAGAGCAAAGCGCCCCCGGGTCATTCAAGGTCTGCCCGTCCCGGACGTGAACGGCCGCTCGGTCGGCCGAGCCGCCCGAGGTCCGCAGCCGCCGCAGGTCCGCAGCCGCCGCGATCAGGGCTCGGGTCGGCGGCCCTTGCTGCGGTAGCCGGTCCCCGGCGCGCGTGGCCGTAGGGCGAAGCGGTCGTCGGGCGGGGCCAGCCAGGCTGCCGCGGCGGAATCACCGGCCACGAGCGCCGAGAGGTACTCGCCGATGACCGGGCCGTGCTTGAATGCGTGGCCGGAGCCGCCGCCGGCGATCCAGGTGTTGGCCAGGGTCGGGTGACGGTCGATCACGAAGTTCGTGTCTGGCGTCGTCTCGTAGAGGCAGGCCCACGACTCCGAAACCGGCTGGTCAGCGAGCCCCGGGAATCGTTCGCGCAGGTAGGCGCGTGAGACGGCAACCGTCTCGGCGGCGACGAGCCGGTCGGCCGTCGAGGCGTCGACCGCCGGCCCCGGCCAGTCGGGACAGCACTTCAGGCCCCGGCCGTCGATCGACGGGAAGCCGTAGTAGGACGCGTCGTAGTCGAGCCAGATCGGCATCGCCTCCGATCGCCAGCGGGGATCGCCGGCCGGCGCCGCGAAGTGCACGACGTCCTGCCGCGTCGGCACGATCATCGACCCCAGGAGGTCGGGGAAGAGCCGAGGCAGCCAGGGGCCACAGGCGAACACGACGGCGTCGGCGGGGAGCCGGCGGCCGTCGGCGAGGTCCACGCCGTCCAGCACGCTGACCTCCGGCGCGGGCGGCACCACCGCGCCCAGCTCCAGGCGCCCGCCCTCGGCCAGGAGCCGGTCCACCACCGCGTCCACTCCGCGGCGCGCGAGCAGTGCCCCGGCCTCCGGCTCGAACATCGCCCACGCCAGGCCGTCCGCGCGGACGATCGGGACCCGTCGGGCCAGCTCGCCCGGGTCCCAGCGCTCGACCGGAATCCCGAGGCCCTCGAGGGTCCCGACGGACGCCGCCTCGAACCCGGTGTCGCTTCGGACGAACCACACGACTCCGCAGTCGACGAACAGGGCCACCCCCGCCTCCCGACCGAGCGCCCGCCACTGGTCCAGCGCGCGCCGCTGCCAGGCCGGGTAGTGCCGGTCGGCGCCGTGGCCGCTGCGGGTCACCCGGGTCTCGTCGCCAGATGACGACAGCCGGCTGGCCGGTCCGTGCTGGTCGACGAGGGTCACCTCTTGGCCTCGCCGCTGCAGCCACAGGGCCGTCCAGGACCCCATCACTCCCGCTCCGACGACGACAGCCCGCATCGGCCGGAGGGTAGCGAGGCGTGCGGTCTGGTGAGGTCGGGTGCGGCACGTGGTACCCCCGGTCGGTCCGGTTGGGACCACCGGGCGGGGGCTCGGTCCGGAGTCGCGCGGTCACGATGCGGCCAGTCCCACCAGCCAGGAGCCGATGATCACGACCCGCCACGCTCCCCGCCGCCACTTCCGTGCGCCGGACCGCCGGGTCCCGGCCCTGCTTTCCGCCCTCGTGGCGACGATCTTCACCCTCTCGTCGCCTGGCCTCGTGGGCGCGTGGGACAACTACGCCTTCTCCGGCCAGGACGAGAACCTGATGCTGACGCTGATCAACCAGGCTCGTGCCGCCGCCGGCCTGCGGGCCCTCAACGCGGACACGGAGCTGCGGGATGTCGCGCGCTGGCGGTCGAAGGACATGTACGACCGCGACTACTTCAGCCACTCCATCCCATCCCCGCCGGGCGGCAAGGTCTTCGACGAGCTGCGGCGGCGCGGGATCTGCTACGAAGCCGCGGGCGAGAACATCGGCCGCAACAACTACCCGGACGACGTCGCGACCCAGACGATGTTCAACGGCTGGATGAACTCGTCGACCCACCGGGCGGTCATCCTCGGCACGGGCTGGCGTCGCGCCGGCGTCGGGGCGTTCAAGGGGACAGGCTCCGAGTACCCCAACCACCTCTGGACGCTCGTGGTCATCAAGCCCTGCGGCTCGACCGCGACGCCGAAGCCGACCGCGACCCCGAAGGCCACCCCCAAGCCGACCCCGAAGCCGACACCCAAGCCGACCCCGAAACCGACCCCGAAACAGACCCCGCGGCCGACGGCCAACGTCGCGCAGCCGACACCGGCGCCAACGCCGACGCCGACCCCGACACCGATCCCGACGCTGCCCACCGTCGGACATGCCGGCATCTGGCTCCAGTGGATGGAGGATGACGGCTTCGATCCCGGCTGGTCTGGGGCGTCGTCCGAACCGCCCCGGGTGCCCGACGACACGGCCGGGCCGCCCGACGCGGCGACCGGCGGTCCTGGCAACGGCGACCTCGGCCTGCAGGTCGTTGATCGCGTCCCACCGACGGGCCTGCTCGACACGATCGTCGGGGGCGTCGTCGCGAGCTTCCTCGGCTCCTGAGAGAGGTCTGCCATGCACGTCCGCCCAGCCGTCTCGTTCGCCCCGACGATGGAGCGTCCGCGCACCACCCCCGCTGACGCGGGCCCTGCCACGCAGCGGACCGCCAGCCCGAACCGCGACGGAGCGACGATGCCGCCGATCATCGAGGCCCACGACCTGGCGAAGTCCTACCAGCTCGGCAGGGCGACCGTTGAGGCCCTCCGCGGCGTCTCCATGACCGTCCAGCCCGGCGAGTTCGTGGCCCTCATGGGCCCGTCCGGATCGGGCAAGAGCACCCTCCTCCAGCTGCTCGGCGGCCTCGACCGCCCGACCTCCGGATCGGTCGTGTTCGAGGGCCGGGACATCAGCCGGCTGTCGGACGACCGGGCCACGAAGCTTCGCCGCGAGCGGACCGGCTTCGTGTTCCAGGCCTTCAACCTCATCCCGCTCCTGAGCGTCGAGGAGAACATCGAGCTGCCGTTCACGATCGGCGGCCAGCCCGGGAGCCGCCGGGACTGGAAGGAGCGCGTCCGCCAGGTCATCGAGCTCGTCGAGCTGACGGGCAAGGAGCGGCATCGGCCCGACCAGCTGTCGCAGGGCGAGCAGCAGCGCGTGGCCGTCGCGCGGGCGCTCGTGACCCGACCGTCCGTGCTGCTCGCCGACGAGCCCACGGGCAACCTCGACTACACGAACAGCGGCGAGCTCCTCGACGCGCTCTGGAAGTCGTGCGAGGAAGAGGGCCAGACGATTGTCCTCGTCACCCATGACGCGCGGGCAGCGGCCTACGCCGACCGCGTCCTGGTCATCGGCGACGGCCGGATCACGGACGAGATCGTCCTCGGCCGGCGGGCCGACCACTCGGCCATGCCGCTCATCACCCGCCTCGCCCAGATCGGCCTGTAGGACCACGACCGGCGATGGCCATCGACCGGCTGGCGTGGCGCGCGCTCGCCGCCCGCCCGCTCCGCTCGCTCCTGACGATCGCCGGCATCGCCCTCGGCGTCGGTGTGCTGTCGGCCTCGCTGACGCTCGGCGCCGCGCTCGATGCGGCCGTCGCGAGGACCGTTCGGGACATGGTCGGCCGGGCCGACCTGCGCGTCTCCGACTTCGTCGAGGCCGGTCTCTCGCCCGCCGGAATCCAGGCGATCGCCGGCATGCCGGGTGTCGTCGACGCCGCGCCGGTCGTCGAGCGCCGAACGTTCCTGAGCGGCGCCCCGGCCGGCGCGGCCGCCAACGCCGTGACGATCCTCGGCGTCGATCCGGCGACCTACCTGCGGGTCCACGACCTGCCGCTCGTCTCCGGCAGTCCCCTCGCGGCACCGGACGAGGCGGCCGCCCTCGTGACCGAGGAGCTCGCCGCCGCCGACGGCTACGATCTCGGGAGCCAGCTCGTCCTGCTGGGTCCCGAAGGCCCGACCCAGCTGCGGGTCGTCGGCATCCTGGCGGGAGCCGGGCCGCTGCCGAGCGGCGGCCGGACGGTCGTCGTCCCGCTCGAGACGGCGCGGCACGCGCTCGGCATCGCGGGTGCCACGCGCGTCGACCTGCGGCTCGAGCCAGGAGCCGTGGACGCCGTGACGGCCGCCCTGGCCGAGCGCATGACCGAGCCCTACGTCCTCGCCTCGCCGGCCGACCTCGCCGCGAGCCTGCGCGCGTCCTCGGCCGCCTTCCAGGGCATGGCCGCCCTCGTGGCCGCCGTGGTCCTGTTCGTCGGGGCGTTCCTGATCATCAACACCCTGTCGATGACGGTCGGCGAGCGAGCCCGCGAGGTCGGCCTGCTGCGTGCCGCCGGCGCGACCCGGAGCCAGGCCAGCCGCTTCGTCTTCAGCGGGGCCCTGGTGCTGGGCACGGCCGGCGCGCTGGCCGGCGTCCTCGCCGGCGGGATCCTCGCGGTCGCGATGGCCGCGGCCGTCCGGGCCGCGACGAGCCTCCCGGCGATCGTCATCGCCATCGACTTCGAGGCGGCCTCGATCGCGGCAACCGCCGGCATCCTCGTGACCGTCCTTGCCGCCATCGAGCCGGCCCTTCGTGCGGCCCAGATCTCGCCGGTCGAGGCCCTCCGGGCCCGGATCGACCTGCCCCACATCAGTCGCGCCCGACTGTCCTGGATCGGCGTGGTGTTCGTCCTCGTCGGCGTCCTCGCGCTCGCCGTCTGGCCGTCGACCGTCCCGGCGACGGGCGAGGACGTCCAGCGGGCGCTCGCGGTGTACCTCGTGCTGCTCGTGGCGACCCTCCTGTCGCCGTTCTTCCTGCGCCCGCTCTCGCGGATCCTCGGGATGCCGCTGGCCGTCGTCCTGCGGATCGAGGAGCGGCTCGCCCGCGGCTCGGTCGCCCGCGATCGCAGCCGGGCGGCCCTGACGCTCGGCTCGCTGGTCGTGGGCCTGGCGATGATCGTCGCACTCGGCTGGTCCGCCCAGGCCGCGCGGTCGTCGGCCTACGCCTGGCTCGAGGATGTCGTGCCCGGCGACGAGCTCGTCAGCTCGATCCGCCCGGTCGCGGCCGACGAAGGCGTCCTGGAGACGCTCGCCGCCGTGCCCGGCGTCGCTCGCGTGACACCGATCGCGTCGTTCGACCTGGCCTTCGAGGGTCAGCGGATCGACGCGGCCGCGATCGTCGGGGCCGACTTCCTCGCCGACGGCCGCCTCACGCCCGTCGAGGGCGACCGGGCCGCGGCCCTCGCCGCGCTCGACGCCGGGGGCACGGTCATCCTGCCGCAGGCCGCAGCGTCGTCGCTGGACCTCGGCCTCGGCGACACGATGCGCGTCGCGACCGGCCCGGATCGGTACCTCGACCTCCGCGTCGCGGCCATCGTCGAGCGATCGATCCCCGGGACCGGCGGTGAAGCCGTCCTCGTCGGCTGGAGCGATGCCGCGGTGTCGCTCGGCGTGGGCGGTGCGGACGCCTTCGCGGTTCGCCTGGCTCCCGCTGCGCCGGCCTCGGCCCGCGAGGATCTCCGCCAGACGGCGGCCACGTACGCCCTCGAGTCGAACCCGGTCGAGCGCATCCAGGGCGCGGTCGCCGAGGCGCTCGCGCGAGTCTTCGGGGTCTTCGATGCGCTGGCGCTCGTTGCCGTCCTCATCGCTGGCCTCGGCATCGTCAACACCCTGGCGATGGGCGTCGTCGAGCGGGTCCGCGAGATCGGCGTCCTGCGGGCCATCGGCATGACGCGGCGCCAGGTCATGCGGATGGTCGTCGTCGAGGCGACGCTCCTCGGGATCGTCGGGTTCGTGCTCGGCTCCGTCGCCGGGCTCGCGGTCGGCGCGGTCATGCTCGGCCTCGGCGGCCGGCTCGACTCGGTCGCCGGGGTGCCGTGGCTGCCGATGCTCGCCGCGGCCGGACTCGGTCTCGTCCTGCCGGCCGTCGCCGCGCTGTACCCGTCGCTCGTCGCAGCCCGGATCTCGATCGTCCAGGCGCTCCGGTTCGAGTAGCGTCAGCCCTCGTCGCTGGGTCCGGCGGGGCTCCGGCGCCTGCTAGACTCGGCCCGCTTCGACCGGGGAACCGAGGAGGCGCGATGGCGATCTCGATGCCCAGGATCGATCGGCCAAGGCTGGACCGGCTGCCGGCCGACGAGCGCGGCGTCACGATCGGCGACTTCCTCGTCCCGATCCGCATCTCCGAGCGGCTCAACGCCCGGGCTCGGCATGTCGCCCTGGTCGTGGCGGGCGTCCTCCTGATCGCGGCCACGGCGCAGGTCTACGTCCTCGTTCCGGGCAACCCGGTCCCGTTCACCGGCCAGACGTTCGGCGTCCTGCTCGTGGGCGGCGCGCTGGGCTTCAGGCGCGGCTTCTCCGCCGCGGTGGTGTATCTCGTGATCGGCGCGCTTGGCCTGCCGGTGTTCGCCCAGGGCCGCCACGGCATCGAGATCGTCCAGGGCGCGACCGGGGGATACCTCGTCGGATTCGTGCTCGCGGCGACGCTCGTGGGTCGCCTCGCGGAGCTCGGCTGGGACCGCTCGATCCGCGGCGGGATCGCGGCGATGGCCCTCGGCAGCGTCCTGATCTACGCGATCGGCGTGCCGTGGCTGGCCGTGGTGGTCTATGGCGGCAACCTCGTCCCAGCGTTCCAGAATGGACTCGTACCGTTCCTCATCTGGGACGCCGTGAAGATCGGCCTCGCCGCGGCGGCATTCCCGCTCGCGTGGTGGGTCGTCGGCCGCCGGCCGGGGGATCGCTGACGGTCGCCGCCCCACCGGGCCCGGCGGCCGGACGGCTGGTTGACGCCGGCTTCTACGGTCCCGCGAGCGAGGCCTGGCAGCTCAACCGGGAGGCGGTGCTGCTCCTCGGCGCGGGTCCCCGGGCCCTGCTCCTCCAGATCGCACACCCCCTCGTCGCAGCTGGAGTGGCGGAGCACTCCGACTTCCGGTCCGATCCGTGGGCCCGCCTCGCGGGCACGCTGCGGTCGTACCTGCGCATCGTCTACGGCGGCTCGACCGAGGCACGCGGCGAGATCCGGCGGCTGACCCAGCTGCACCGGGCGGTCCGCGGCGAGGTCCGCGAGCCGGCCGCCCGGGAGCGGCACGGAGCGCGGTATCACGCCCTCGACCCCGAGCTGTCGCTGTGGGTCCACGCGACGCTCGTCGACTCGACGATCGTCGCCTACGACGCCTGGATCGAGCCGCTGGCGCGCGAGCGGCGGCGCCGCTTCTACGACGAGACGCTGCCGGTCGGCCGCGCGTTCGGGATCCCGCCGGAGCTCCTGCCCTCGGACCTCGACGCCTTCGAGGCCTACGTCAACGGAATGCTCGCGCCGGGCGGGCCGATCGAGGTCGGGGAGACCGCCCGGGAGCTCGCCGTCGCGATCCTGAATCCGCCGCTCGGCCCCGCGGTCGCGCCGCTCGGCCCGGTGGCGCGGGTCCTGGGGCCCGTGCTGGACGCGATCCCCGCGCGCGCCTACGCGTGGCTGATGTGGCCGGCGATCGGCCTGCTGCCACCGCGCCTCCGAGAGGCGTACGGCCTGCGCTGGGGAATCCGGGAGCGGGCCGTCGCCACGTGGCTCGCGGCGACATGGGCCGCGTGGCGACCGCGGATCGCGCCCGACCTTCGCCAGATGCCCCAGGCGCTCCGGGCCGACCGCCGGGTCGGAGCGGGACCGGGCTCGGCGGTGTCCATCGGCGAGGGCTGACGAGGGCCACGCCAGGCAGCCCGCGCGCGAGCTGCTCGGGCCGTCAGTAGAGCGACGGGAAACGGGCCCGCAGGAGGGGTCTCAGGTTCGCGTCGCTCTTGCCGACGAGCGTGTCGAGGAGGTCCTTGGTCCCCGACAGCCCGAGGCGGTGGGCTTCGACGTACCCGCGAAGGGCGCTCCAGAATGCCGTGTCACCCATCCGCCGCCGGATGTCGTCGAGCAGCAGTCCGGCCTGGACGAACATGACCTCGTAGTAGCAGGTGCGCGAGTACCGCCCGATGCCAAGGTCGAGCTCGGCCGTCGGGCAGCGGCTCGCCCGGAAGTTGTTCAGGACGCTCCGAGCCAGGAAGTCCGCCGGGCCCTCGTCGGCGAACGGCTCGTTGCGTCCATCGCTGCCGACGAGCCCGTAGAACCACTGGTGGGCGACCGCATGATGGACGAGGTACTCGCGGTTCAGGCTGCTCTCGGTCCGAGGGATCCAGATCAGGCCCGGTGACTCGAGCGCCTCGCCGCCCTCCGTCTCGACCACCGCGAGCATCGGTCGCGGGAAGTCCATGCCGAGCAGGCGGGACTGGCCACTCACGGCCTGGCGGGCGAGCGCGAGCAGCCGATCTCGGTTCGGGCTGCCGGCCGGTGCGTAGACGCGGATCGGCACGCCGGACGCCTCCCCGGAGGTGACCTTCAGATCCGCGGCGAGGACGATCGACACGTCGCGCACGTCCTCGAGGGTGAAGGCCCACGCGCCGCCGCGCCCGACGGCGGCCTTGACCACGTCGTCGGTCGGCGCGGCAAGGATCATCGGCTCGTCGGTCACGATCTCGACGTCGACCCGCGGGCTGGCCGGGAGCAGGTACGGGTCGCCCTGGTTCGGTCGGTCGAACGGCATCGCGCGGCTGACCCATGGGATCCAGCGGTACAGGACGAGGGTCCCGCCGGAGCGCGAGAAGAGCCATGCCGGGTCCGCGAGCCCGGCCTGGAGGCGCGCCCGGTAGCCGATGCGCACCGCGGCATCGTGCCCGGGCTCGAGGTTGAGCCCGAGTGGAACCCGGAGCGTCTGGTCGTCCACGACGACCTTGACCGGAGTGTCGTCGACGGTCGCCTCGATGATCCGGATGCCGCCCAGCTTCGCCGCGAGCGTGTTCAGCTCCAATCGGTCGATCGCCTCGCCCGAGTCGTTGTGGACGCGGAGGAGGGTCGTGACCTCGAGAGCGCCGGTCGAGACGGTGATCGCCGCCTTCACGTCGTAGGTGACCGTCATGTTGAAGCTCGTTCGGCCCACCGACTGGCCGTCCGTCGCCGTGGGCCCGGGCGATTCACCGCCGGTCGGCGGCAGCGTCGGCCGGGGCGTCGGCGGCCGGCTGGGCTGGGCCGCGGCCGCCGTCGGCGCCGCCGTGGGCGTCTCCGGCGGCGGGCTCGCGCTGCCGGTCGGGACGGAGCTCGGCGCCGGACCGCACGCGGCGACGAGGGCAGCGCCGAGCACGGCGAACCACCAGCCCTGGTGCCGACGACCCCTCACGCGCGGATCGTAGACCGCGGCGGCCGCTCCGCAAGTACGATCAGCCGCGTATGCCGCCCCTTTCTGCCATCGAGGCGCTCGCGGTCGACGTCCGGAGCGAGCTGCCCGAGATCCGGCTCGTCACCGACCTCCTGGACCGCGAGGCCTACCGGAACGACGAGACCGCCTACCTTCCGGCCGGGCTGCCAGGTGCCGTCGCCCTGCCAGTCTCGACCCACGAAGTCTCCGGCCTGCTCCGGATCGCCTCGCGCCACCGCGTCGCCGTCGTCCCGCGGGGCGCAGGCCCGGGCCTCAGCGGGGGCGCCGCTGGAATCGAGGGTGGGCTGACGATCGCGCTGACCCGCATGAATCAGGTGCTCGAGATCGACCGGGAGAACCAGGTCGTCGTGACCCAGCCCGGCGTCATCAACGCCGACCTCAAGGCCGCGGTCGCCCGCGAGGGCCTCTTCTACCCGCCGGATCCGGCCTCATACGAGACCTGCTCGATCGGCGGCAACCTCGGCACGAACGCCGGCGGGCTGTGCTGCGTCAAGTACGGCCAGACGCGCGACTGGGTCCTCGGGCTGGAGGTCGTGCTCGCCGACGGGTCCGTCATCCGGACCGGCGGAAGGACCGTCAAGGACACCGCCGGTTACGCGCTGACCCACCTGTTCGTGGGCTCGCAGGGGACGCTCGGGATCATCACCGAGGCGACGCTCCGGCTCCGTCCGCAGCCGGGTCCGAGCGCGACGCTCGTCGCGTTCTTCGGCTCCCTCGAGGCCGCCGGGCAGGCCGTCGCGGCCATCGGTCGCCGCGGCCTCGTCCCGGTGACCCTGGAGCTCATGGACCGCGAGACGATCGTCGCCGTCGATGACGTCCATCGGCTCGGGCTGGACCGCGCGGCCGCGGCGATGCTGCTCGTCGAGTCGGATGCGCCAGGTCCGGCGGCCACGACCGAGATCGACGCCGCCGAGGCCGCGGTCCTCGGCGCCGGTGCCACCTCGGCCATCCGGGCCGCGGATCCACAGGAGGGCGACTGGCTGCGGCAGGCGCGCCGCCTCGCGCTGCGGGCGCTCGAGGAGCAGGGGATCGTCCGGATGGAGGATGTCGGCGTGCCGCGGGCGCGCGTGCCGGAGCTGCTGCTCGCCATCGAGCGGATCGCCGCGGCCCACCGCGTCCGGTGCGCGACGTTCGGGCATGCCGGCGACGGCAACCTCCACCCGAACCTCATCTTCGACCGCGACGACCCCGACGCGGAGCGGCTGACGCATCTCGTCCGGGACGAGATCTTCCGGGCCGCGCTCGCCATGGGCGGGACGGTCACGGCCGAGCATGGCATCGGCGTGGTCCGGCGGGAGTGGCTGCCGATCCAACGCGGTGAGGGGGCCGTCGCGGCGATGCGGGCGATCAAGGCAGCCCTCGACCCGCTCGGCATCCTCAACCCCGGCCGCGTGCTCTGACGCCTCGCGTGAACCTTCGGACGTCCCCAGCGGGAGCCCGGCCCTGCAAGGATTGCCGGAATCGGCGATAATTCAGGGCCCCTTCGCCGCACCCCCGTCGGCGGCCATTACGTGCCCAGGAGCCCGCCTTGAACGGTCGACCACTGTCCCTGACCCGCCCCGCGCTTCGCTCCATGGAGCCTGAGCCCCTGCGCCACGTCATCGACGAGTACAAGCACCGCGACCAGACGATCACCTGCGTCTGCGGCTGGCACGGGAGCTGCGCGACGAACGCCACCGGCGGCTCGGACTGGACGGCCCACCTGAACCAGTTCCGGACCAAGCGGAAGTAGGTCCGCGACCCGTCCACGTCCCGCGCCGAGGGCTGGTTCGGGAACTCCGCGGATGGCACTCGCCGGGATCCCAGCCGACGAGCGTCTGCTCGCCCAACGCCCAGAATCTGCCGGACTCCGGGCCGGCGAGCATCCGGCCCGGGCGCGAGCACAGACGTCGCCGGATCCCCAGTGCCGGCGCATCTGGCAGCAAGCACGGAACTCCGTGAGCACGCTTGGCGACGAGGCTCCGCCGTTCCGCCCGCTGAATGCTCCTCCTGGGAGAATCCGGCAGGGATCCCGCCGGCCGTTCGATCAGGTCCTCGGCACGCACCCGGCGGTGGCCCCGGCGCGAGCGACTGGCGGCGGACGCGCCGCCTGATGGCGCTGGTCGCGGCGACGCTACCCGGGTCCCTCCAGGCGCCGGCCCCGAACCCAGGCCGCGCGGACCATCCCGGGGTGGGCGCGGAAGATCAGCCGGCTCATCAGGTCCTCCGGCGCCGAAGCATCCCCCGGGCCTCGAACCTCACCCGAGCGCAGCGGCTCGGTCAGCCTCGGATCGACGGCGATGAGGTCCGCATCCTTACCGACCTCGATCGACCCGATCCGGCTCTCGAGCCCGAGCGCCCGCGCCCCGTCGAGCGTCGCCAGCCGCAGCCAATCGAGCGGCCCGAGCAGTGGCCGATGCTCGCCGCGGAGCGTCCGCAGTGCGGCCTGCGCATATGCCCCCACCCGCATCACTGAGAAGATCGATGGGTCCGGGCCGCCCGCGACGTCGGACCCGAGCCCGACCCGGAGGCCGGCTTCCAGGCAGCGCGAGAGAGGCATCACCCCGGAGTCGAGGAACAGGTTCGAGGCCGGGCAATGCGCGACGCGCGAGCCGGTCTCGACGAGCCGAGTGATCTCGCGGTCGGTCAGGTGGACCGCGTGGGCGAGGATCGCCCGGGACCCCAGGCCGCCGGCGCGCTCGTACACGTCGACGTAGTCGTGGGCCTCCGGGAAGAGCGCCCGGACCTCGGCGACCTCCTTCAGGTCCTCCGACAGGTGTGTCTGCCACCACGCGCCTGTTCGCGCGGCGAGGGCCGCGGATTCGTGGAGCAGCTCCGCGGTGCACGAGACGGCGAAGCGCGGCGTGACGGCATAGCCGAGTCGGCCGTCGGCGGCACCGTGCCAGCGCTCGATCAGCCGGGCGCTCTCGGCCAGCGAACGGTCGAGGATCGAAGACCGCTCGATCGTTCGGTCGTACGTCCGCCGATCCATCATGACCTTGCCCAGGATCGCCCGAATGCCGTGCGCCTCGGCGGCCTCGAACGACGCATGCGCCGAGGCCTCGAACACAGCGGCGTACGCGACGACCGTCGTCGTGCCGGCGGCGGCGAAGGCCCGGAACGCGGCGTCGGCGAACGGCCGCACCTCGGCCGGCTCCCGGAATGCGTCCTCGAGCGGGAAGACGTAGCGCTCGAGCCACGCCAGCAGATCCATGCCGAACCCCAGGCCGGCACTCGGCAGTTGCGGCAGGTGCGCGTGCAGGTCCACGAGCCCGGGCAGCAGCAGCAGCGGTCGAAGGTCGACGGCGCTGCCAACCACGCCCGAGGCAGGGCGGACCGCCTCGATGCGCCCATCCGCATCGATCGTGAGGATCGCATCGTCGAGGTCCGCCACGCCGCCGGCGTCGAGCGGCGTCAGGACCCGGCCCCGAACCGCGAACGGGGGTCGCCCCGGCAGTGCCGGGAGCTCGGGGATCGATGGCTGGGGCACGCTCATCGGCGGCCGATCCTACCATCGCTCGAGGACTCGTCCGTTCGGCCCTCTCCCAGCGGCGAGTTGGACGAGCGGCCTGCCAAGATGCACGGATGCAGCGACTGGAGCTCCTGCTCACCGACGGAACCGTCGTCGACGGGACCGGTGGCCCAGGGTTCGCCGGGGCCGTAGGTGTCGAGTCGAAGGGGCGCCGCCTCGTGGTCCTGCGGGATGCTCCGGCGATCGAAGCCGCGCGCGCCGAAACCGATCGGCTGATCGACGCGACCGGCAAGGTCGTCGCCCCGGGTTTCATCGACCTCCATAGCCACTCGGGGCTCGTGGCCCTCGCCGAGCCAAGGCACGAGCCCAAGGTCCGGCAGGGGGTCACGACCGAGGTCATCGGGGTGGACGGGCTGTCGTACGCACCGATGCTCGAGCCCGACCGTCTGGCCGAGCTCGTCGAGATGAACGCCGGACTCGACGGGCATCCCGACATCGCCTTCGACTGGGACACCACCGCGAGCTACCTCGCGCGGTTCGACCGGCGGGTGAGCGTCAACGTCGCCTTCCTCGTCGGCAACTCGGCCCTCCGCCTCGGGACGACCGGCTGGGCCGACCGCGAGCCGACCCCGGGCGAGCTGGCCTCGATGCGCTCGATCCTGCGCGAGGCGATGGAGGAGGGCGCGTTCGGGATCTCGTCTGGCCTCGATTACCCGCCGGGTGCCTACGCGTCGACCGGGGAGCTGGCGGATCTCGCGGCCGTGGCCGCGTCTCTCGGCGGCTTCTATCACACCCCCGTCCGCTACCCGCTCGGCGACCGCTTCCTCGACCCGTTCCGCGAGGCGATCGAGATCGGCCGGCGCGGCACCGCGCCGGCGCACATCACCCACTTCTACCACCGGGCCACGTTCCCGGGGACCCCGGACCAGCTCCTCGCCCTCGTCGACGACGCACGAGCCGAGGGGCTCGATGTGACCTTCGACGCCTACCCCTACGAGTGGGCCGCGACACGCCTCCTCATCACGCTGCCGCTTTGGATCCAGGAGGGTGGGCCGCGCCAGACGAAGGACCGGCTCGCCGACCGGGCGATCCGGGCGCTAATCCGCGACGAGCTTCACGCGCGAGGCGTCCTCTACGCCGGGACGCGCGGCATCGCCGACATCCGCGTCGGCTACTTCGCACGCCCGGAGAACCTGCGCTGGGAGGGCATGACCCTGGGCGAGGTCGCCGCAGAGATGGGCCGCGACCTGGTCGACGTGCTGTGCGACCTGTTGCTCGCCGAGGGCCTGCGGATCAACCAGGTCACGCCCGGCCCGCACACCGACGGCATCCGGCGCTTCTACCGCCACCCGGTCGCAATGGTCGGCACCGACTCCACCTTCGTCGGCGCGAAGCCCAGCCCGCGCACGTACGGGTCCTATCCGCGCATCCTCGGCCAGTTCGTGCGCGACGAGGCCGTCCTGTCCCTCGAGCTTGCGGTGGCGAAGATGACCTCGATGCCGGCGGCGCGCCTCGGGCTCCGCGACCGCGGCCGGATCGCGGACGGGCTCGTGTCCGATCTCGTGGTCTTCGACCCGGTGACGGTCCACTCGAACGCGACCTACGACGACCCGCGCCGCTTCCCCGACGGCATCGAGCATGTCATCGTCGATGGAACACTCGTGGTCGACGCGGGCCGACATACGGGTGCGACGCCGGGGCGAGCGCTCCTCCGCGGGCGCGATTGACCGGGACGGCTGACGGACGCCGGTGGACGTCGCGCTCCTCCTGTTCCTCGCCGGCGTCGCGATCTCGTACCTGTACGCGTTCGTCTCGGGGTTCACGGATGCTGCCAACGCCATCGCGACGGCCGTCGGCACGCGGGCCTTCACGCCGACCCAGGCCGTGGTCGTCGCCGCAATCTTCGAGCTGCTCGGGGCGCTCACCGGTACCGCCGTCGCCTTGACGATCGGCAGGGGAATCGTCCGGCCCGACGCCGTCACGCAGAGTGCCGTCGTGGCCGCCGTCGCCGCCGCCATGACCTGGAGCCTGCTGGCGTACCGGCGCGGCCTGCCGGTCAGCGAGACGCACGGCCTGATCGGTGGGATCGTCGGCGTCGGCCTCGCTCACGCCGGGCCCGATGCCGTCCTCTGGGGCGGGCTCGGGCCGGTGCTCGCGGCGATCGTCGTCTCACCGCTCCTCGGCGTCGCTGGCGGCGCGCTCCTGCTCGTCGTCGTGTACCAGGTCTTCGGTCGGACGTCGCGCGCGACGGCCGTCGCCTGGAGCGTCAACCTCCAGCGCCTGTCGGCGATCTACATGGCCTTCAGCCACGGCCGGAACGACGCCCAGAAGCCGATGGGGATCCTGACCCTGGCCATCATCACCTACTTCGGCGTGACCTTCGACGCGGTCCCGCTGTGGGTCATCCTGACGGCGGCGGCCGTCGCGTCGCTCGGGGTGGCCGTCGGCGGCTGGCGGATCATTCGGACGCTCGGGATGCGGATCACCGGCCTCCGGCCCGAGCAGGGCCTCGCGGCCGAGACCGCGGCCGGGACCGTCCTCCAGGTCGCGTCCGAGCTCGGCATTCCCGTCAGCACGACGCACACGATCACGTCCTCGATCGTCGGCGTGGGCCTCGTGAGCGGCTGGAAGTCGATCCGGTGGGGCCTCGTCGTCGAGATCGTCCTGTCGTGGGTCGTCACGCTGCCGGCGACGATCCTGTTCGGATTCGGCTACGGCCTCGCGTTCCGCGGGGCGCTCGGGTGAGCGACCCCACGCCGGAGGCATTCTTCGCAGGCACCGAGCTGGGGCTTCGCGCCTACCGCCGGGTCCTCGACCTGGCCGAGCGCGCCGGACCCGTCGACGTCGCCGTGACCCGGAGCCAGGTTGCCCTGCGGCGTGGCGGCCGTGGCTTCGCCTACCTCTGGAAGCCCGGCCAGTACCTGAAGGAGCCGGGGGCCGAGGTCGTGCTGTCGATCGGGCTCCCGCGCGAGATCGAGTCACCGCGCTGGAAGCAGGTTGCCCACCCCTCGCCGCGCATCTGGATGCACCACCTCGAGATCCATGCCATCGCGGAGCTCGACGACGAGGTCGCGGCGTGGCTGGAGGAGGCGGCGATGGCCCGGCGTCGCTGACTCGGCCGGACCTCGGGCTGGTAGGCTGCGCCGCGAAGGAAGTCGGTTTCGAGACGGCTCGGGAGAGGTTCTCGGCGCGATGCCCACGCGGACCCTGACGCCTCCAAGCGAGACGATCCAGCGCGCGCTGGTGATCGACCCCGGTCAGGTCGTGCCGGGTCGCGCCGCAGGGCTGCCGTTCCGGAGCGAGGGCCCGGCCAAGCTGACCGGCGCCGCGAAGTACACCGATGATCTCGTCTTCCCGGGTGCGTGGTACGGCGCGACGATCCGGTCGACCGAGGCCCACGCCCGGCTCCTCGCGATCGAGCCCGACTCCGACGTCGACTGGTCCAGGGTCGTCATCGTCACTGCGGCCGACATTCCCGGCCACAACGTCGTGGCCTCGATCAAGGACGACCAGCCGGTGCTCGTCCCGGTCGGGGGCGAGATCCAGCACCACGCCGAGCCGGTGGCGCTCCTGGCCGCACCGGACAAGGAGACGCTGCGGCAGCTGAAGGGCCGGATCCGGCTGGTGACGCAGCCGCTGCCGGCGGTCTTCGACCCGGAGGCCTCGCCCCACGCCTTCGCCCGGTACGAGATCAAGGACGGTGACCTCGAAGCGGGCTTCGCCGAGGCCGAGCTGGTCCTGGAGGGCGAGTACCGCGTCGGCCACCAGGAACAGCTGTACATCGAGAACCAGGCGATCATCGCGGTCCCATCGGAGGGCGGCGGGATCGAGATCCACGGCTCGATGCAGTGCCCGTACTACGTCCACAAGGCCCTGAAGCGAGCCCTCCGGATGGACGACGTCCAGGCTCGGGTCATCCAGGAGGAGACCGGTGGTGGCTTCGGCGGCAAGGAGGAGTACCCGTCGATGGTCGCCCCCCATGCCGCGCTGCTGGCGCTGAAGTGCCGGCGGCCGGTCCGGATGATCTACGAGCGCCACGAGGACATCTCGGCGACGACGAAGCGCCACCCGGCGATCGTCCGCCACCGGACCGGGGTGAAGCAGGACGGGACCCTCGTCGCCCAGGACGTGGAGATCGTGATGGACGGCGGGGCGTACTGCACGCTGACGCCCGTCGTGCTGAGTCGCGGCGCCCTCCACTCTGGTGGCCCGTACCGCTGCCCGAACGTTCGCATCCGGGCCCGGGCGACCCGCACCAACACGCCGCCGAACGGCGCGTTCCGGGGTTTCGGGGCACCGCAGACCGAATTCGCGGTCGAGACACACCTGAATCGGATCGCCGACGCGCTCGGGATCAGCCCCGCCGAGTTGCGCCGACGGAACGCCTACCGAGAAGGCGACACGACGCCGACCGGCCAGGTCCTCGCGACCAGCGTGGCTGCGCACGAGGTGCTCGAGAGGGCCGTCGAGGCCAGCCACTTCGAGCGCTTCCGTCAGCTGACGGCCGACGAGGCGAGAGCCCGGCGCGGCTCCGGCACCATCCCGGACGAGCCGTTCCGGACCGGGGCCGCCCGGACCGCTCGAGGGATCGGGCTGGCCCTCGGCTGGCACGGCGCCGGCTTCACCGGCGCCGGCGAGGTGAATCTCGCCTCCGTGGCCTCGGTGGAGCTCACGGCCGACGGCCGGATCCGGGTCTTGACGGCCCAGACGGAGATGGGCCAGGGGACCAAGACGATCTTCCCGCAGCTGATCGCCCACGAGCTTGGCGTGCCGATCGACTGGGTGGACTACCCGAGCCAGGACACGGCCGAGGTCCCGAACTCGGGGCCGACGGTGGCCAGCCGGACCGCGATGGTCG
>JBQGDI010000073.1:0-10546 GCA_052038965.1 Candidatus Limnocylindrales bacterium
CTCCGCGAGGTCCATGCGCCGGCCTCCGGCGGCCTCGGCGGCGGCCGCCGCGGTGATCCCGCGAGAGACGTTGACGAGCAGCCCGCCGCCCGGCCACGCGCCGGCCGGCGGGGCCGTGGCAGGGCCGTCGGCCAGGACCGCCGTGACGTCGCCGCCTTGCGCACCGACGCCGGGAACCAGGAAGGCCAGACCCGGGGCGATCCGGCGGGCGGCGGCCAGCTCGGCGGGCGCGGTCGCTCCGACGACGAGCCCGACCGTGCCGCCGGGGCCCCAGCCGGCGACGCGCCGCGCGACCCGGGCCCAGAGGGGCTCGGCGGGCGCATCCCCCGTCGCCACGACCTCGAGACCCTGCAGCTCGGCCGCGCCGGGATTGGAGGTCCGGCACAGGACGTAGGCGTAGCGATCAGTCCGCTCGAGCAGCGGCGCGAGCCCTTCGGCTCCGACGTACGGGTTCACGGTGATCGCGTCGGCGCCGAGGCCGTCGTACAGCGCCGTCGCCTGCCTGGCGGCCGTCGACGCGATGTCGCCGCGCTTCGCGTCGACCACGACCGGCAGCCCGGCCGGCACGCGCGCCCGGAGCCGCTCGAGGACGGCGAGCCCGGCCGAGCCGTGGGCCTCGAAGAACGCGAGGTTCGGCTTCACGGCTGCCGCGTGGGGACCGGCCGCCTCGAGGAGCAGCTCGGCAAAGCGGGTGACGCCGGTGAGATTCGGGTCGAAGCCCGGCGGCAGGGCGGCCGGGTCCGGATCGATCCCAAGGCACAGGACGGTCCCGACCTTCCGGCTGCGGGCCGCCAGCCGCTCGAGGTATGTCACGGCGCTGGCGACTCGCTCGCCTCGGTGCCGGGGCTGGCCGGGCCGACGGTCGGGGTCGGCGTTGGCGGCGGGAGCTCGTCGACCGGCACGAACCACGACGGCCGCGAGTCCGCCTCCAGCCCGGCCAGGAGCGTCATCGGAATGGGCTCCCCGAGCTCCCAGTCGGGCCCGCTCCCCCCGAGCGGCACGAGGTACAGGTCGACGACGCCCCCGGTGACCTTGAAGAATGCGATCCCGTCACCCGCCGGCGACCAGACCGGGCTGAACGACCGCTCGTCGCTGGTGACGCGGAGCAGCTCGGCCCCGCTGCGCGCGTCGAGGATGACGACATCCGTGCCGTAGTTGCTCGTCTTCGTCGCGGCGATGAACCGCGCGTCGGGCGACCACGCCGGAGCGAGGTAGCCCGGTCCGGTGACGTTGGAGGCCTTCTCGGTCGCGAGGTTGTAGCGCATGACGACCGGCGTCCCGCGCGTCCCTTCGCGGTTGTTGCGGACGATCAGCAGGATCGAGCCGTCCGGGCTCCAGGCCGGGTCCTGGTGCCCGAGACCCCGGCTCTGGGGCAGCCCCGGGTCGGCGAGCGAGCCGGCGGAAACGTCCAGCAGCTTCACGACGATGTCGCTCCGGCTGGGATTCGGGCCGTCGGTGACGAGCGCGACGGTCGCTCCGTCCGGCGAGACCGCCGGCTGGCGGATGAAGTACGACCAGGTGTTGCCGCTCCGCCGGACCCGGCCCGTCAGGAGGGCCTCCGGCTCGCCCCCGCCGTCGGACCGGACGCGCATCAGGCGCGGGACCTGGAGCTGGTAGGTCCGGACGATCCCGCCCGATGGCCAGCGACCGTCCTCCGGCGTCGTGCGGACGAAATAGACCCATGCCCCGTCGGGTGACCAGGCGGGCATCGAGTCCGCCCCGCCGGTCGTCAGCTGCCGGGCCTCGTCGCCGGTCTGGACCCAGACATTGCCGGCCTTGGCGTACAGGATCGAGCCCGGAACGTCGGCGCGCGGGTCGACGATGACGACGTTGGACGGCGTCGGCGTGCGAACCGGGCCGCCGTCCGGCCCGCCGTTTCCACCGGGGACCGTCGGCAGCGAGCCGCCGAGGAGCACGACGCTGGCGGCCGCGACGACGACGAGGCCGGCGAGCGACAGGAGCGGCGCGAGCGCCCCCCGCAGCCCGCCGTCCGGCCCACGGCCGCGCAGCTCTGACCCCCCGAACCGCGGTGCCCTTCGCGCCATCGTCAGCCTGCCGGGACCAGCCCCGGAGCGGCCGCCGGAGATGCCGGCCCCACGGCGACCGGCGGGCCCTCGAGGATCGCACGGGCCTCGGGATGGAACCCCGAGGGCGCGGCGTCGCGGACCTCCAGCTGGAGCGACTCGAAGCCACCGAACCTGCGGCTCCGAAGCGCGGCCAGGACGTCGATGCGCTGGCCCTCGGCGACCTGGCCGGCAAGCTCTGGCCAGCCGAAGGCGACGCCGTCGAGGACGTCGCGATCGCGCTTCAGGACGAGCTGGGTGTGGCCACCGTTCGCCTCGCGAACACGGGTGATCGTGAGGCCGAGGACCGCCACGAGCGGCTCGGGGTTGCCGACGCCGCACGGCGCGAGCCGCGCCACCTCGCGGTGGAGCCCGTAGTCGACGGCCAGCGCCGGGAGCGCCAGGTCGACGGTCGAGACCGGCGTCGGGTCGACCGGTCCGGACGCCTCGACGAGCGCCTGAAACCGCTCGCGGAACTCCGACCAGCGGGCGGCCTCGATCTCGAACCCGGCGGCGCCGGCATGCCCGCCGTGGCGAATCAGGAGGTCCTCGCAGGCGGCCAGCGCATCCGCCAGGTGCAGCGTCCCGTCACTCCGGCAGGAGGCCCGGATGATCTCGCCGAGCTCGGCACCGACGATCGCGGGCCGGTTGCGCTCCTCGGCCAGCCTCGACGCGACAAGCCCGACGATGCCGACCGACCAGGGGCCGCTGACGATCGTCGCCGGGGCGTCCTCGACGGCATCGGGCGACGTCCGGGCCGCGGCGATCGCGGTCCGAGTGAGCTCGCGGCGGGTCGCGTTGGCTGTCTCGAGCGTCGCCGCCAGCCGTTCGGCCTCGGCCACGTCCTCGGCGAGGAGCAGGGCCGCGGCATCGAACGCCTCCCCCACCCGGCCGGCGGCATTGAGCCGGGGGGCCACGGCGAAGGCCAGGGTCGCGAGGTCGATGTCCGCCGGAGCGACATTCGCACGAGCGAGGAGGGCCGCAATCCCGGGCCTCGGGGCCGCGCGGAGTCGATCGAGGCCCAGGCGGACGATCGCCCGGTTCTCGCCGAGGACCGGCGCGAGGTCCGCGACCGTGCCGATCGCCGCGAGGTCCGCGGCCTCGAGGGCCTCCTCGCCGAGCAGCAGCCGGGCCAGGGTGAAGGCCACCCCGCTGCCGGCGAGGCGTCGCTCGGGGTAGGTCGCATCGACTCGATGCGGGTTCACGACGGCGTGGGCCGGTGGCAGCGTCGCCGGCACCCGGTGGTGGTCCGTGACGAGGACGTCGATCCCGCGCGCCTGCGCCGCCGCGACCTCGGCCGCGCTCGAGGTCCCGGTGTCGACCGTCACGAGGACCGTCGCGCCGTCCGCGACGGCCCGCGCGACGGCGGCCGTCGACAGGCCGTGGCCCTCGTCGAGGCGCGACGGCACGTAGGGAATGACGTCGGCGCCCAGCCGCCGCAGGGCGAGCGTCAGGATCGCGAGACCGGTGATCCCGTCGGCATCGAAGTCGCCGAAGACGAGGATCCGCTCGCCTCGTTGGCGAGCGTGCAGCACTCGCTCCCGAAAGCGCTCGGCATCCGGCAGGCGCCGCGGGTCGTGAAGGCCATCGCCAGCCGGTCCGAAGAACGCGTCCAGGGCCGGCCCATCACCGACACCGCGGGCGGCGAGCATCGCCAGGACGCGGACGCTCAGGTCGTGGCGACGTCCCGCATCGAGCAGCGCGTCGCCCAGCGGGACCGGGTCCGGGAAGCGCCAGCGAGTGCGCGGGGCGAGCACCTCGTCAGGATGTCATGCCGCGCTGCACCGCCGCTTACGCGATCAGACTGTCGCGGGGCGGCGCGGCCGACGCGGCTCGATCCGCCCCCTTCGCCGGTCCTCCCACTCTTGCCAGACGACGAGCAGTGGTGCGGCGTTGAAGATCGACGAGTAGGTCCCCGAGATGATCCCGATGAGGAGCGCGAGGACGAACTCGTGGATGGCTTCGCCGCCGAACAGCAGCAGGGCGGTCAGGGTCAGTACCACTGTGAAGCTCGTGGTGATGGACCGCGCGAACGTCTGGAGGATCGAGTGGTTGACGACCTCGTCGAACGCCTCGCCGGCATGCCGGGCCCGGTTCTCGCGGACTCGGTCGAAGACGACGATCGTGTCGTGAACGCTGAAGCCGATGACGGTCAGCATCGCGGTCACGAACAGGCCGTCGATCTCGATCCCGAACAGCGTCCCGAGGATGGCGAAGAAGCCGATGACGACGATGACGTCGTGGAGCAGCGCGACGAGCGCGGTCACGCCGAACTTCACGTCGCGGAACCGGAGCGTGATCCAGAGCATGATCCCGATCGAGCCGACGAGGATGAGGATCACGGCCTGCTGGACGAGGTCGGCGCTGACGACCGCGCCGATGGAGCTCAGCTTGGCCTGCTCGACGATCGGGCCAAACCGCTCCTGGAGCCCGATCGCGATCTCGCCAATCTCGCCTTCGCTCGGCACGCGCGGGTCGGCACCCGGGAACGCCGGGGTCGGCGCCGGCGATGGCGACGAGCTCGCGGTCGGGACCGGCGTGGGACTCGGGCTGGGCGTCGGGCTGGGACTCGCCGACGGACCCGGCGAGGCCGGCGGACCGGGGCTGCCCGACGGACCCGGCGAGCCGCTGGCGACCGGCGATGGCTCCGGGACGGGCGGGATCTCGCGAAGGTCGAGCTGATCCATCCGGATGTCGAAGAAGCCCCGACCGGTCCTGGTGACCGTGGCATCGGGCTGGCCGAGGCTCGCGAGCTCGGCCCGAAGGTCGTCGGCGGTGACGGCCTCGTCCTGGAACCGGATCGACCACTCCGTCCCGCCGGTGTAATCGATCGAGAACTTCAGGCCTGCCTGCCCGCCGGTGATCGGCGTCAGGAGGATGAAGATCAGGCCGGGGATCGTGATCAGCAGCGAGAACGCGAAGTACCAGTTCCGCTTGCCGATGATGTCAAACACCGCGGGCCTCGCCGCGAAGCGCCAGCCGGCCCGATGGCCGGGCCGTGAACTCCGATTCGCTGACCCCGTACAGCCACGCCTTCTTGGCCCAGTCCTGGGTGACGACGATCCGCAGGATCGTCCGGGTGACCGTGATCGCGGTGAACATCGAGACGAGGACGCCGAGGATCAGGACGAGCGCGAAGCCCTGGATGACCGAGCTCCCGAACAGGAACAGGATCATCGCCGTGATGAGGCTCGACACATTCGAATCGAGGATCGAGTTCCAGGCCCGCGCGAAGCCGGCCTCGATCGCCTGGGGCAGGCTCTTGCCGAGGCGGAGCTCCTCCTTCGTGCGTTCGAAGATCAGGATGTTGGCATCGACGGCCATGCCGACCGACAGGACGAAGCCGGCAATTCCGGCCAGGGTCAGGGTCACCGGGATCAGGCGGAACAGGGCCAGGACGAGGATCGTGTAGTACAGCAGCGCGAACGAGGCGATGAGGCCCGGCAGCCGGTAGTGCAGGAGCATGAACAGGATGACGAGGACGATCGCGATTCCGCCGGCGATCAGGCTCTTGGTCAGGAACTCCGCGCCGAGCGTCGGGTCGATCGTGTCGCTGGCCAGCTCCTCGACCGGGAACGGCAGCGAGCCGAAGCGGAGGACGTCGACGAGGTTCTTGGCGTCGGGCTCGCTGAAGCCGCCGATCTGGTTGCCGGAGGTGATCTGGACGTTGCCGCCCGGGATCGCGTTCTGGATGACGGGGGCGGACACCACCCGGCCGTCGAGGATGATCGCGAAGTACTCGTTGATGTGGGAGGCGGTGTAGTCGCCGAAGAGCTGGGCGCCGTTCGACTTGAGGACGAAGTTCACCGTCCGTCGGCCGCGCTCGTCGCTGCCGACGTTGGCGCTCTGGAGCTCGTTGCCACCGAACAGCGGAGTCTCGGTCGTCGGAAGGGGCTGGCCCTCGATCGCCTGCTGCGGCCCGGGCGCGGAGCCCGTGCCGTAGCGCTCGCGCGGCAGCGGCACGAACTCCAGCAGGCCGGTCTGGCCAACCAGTCGACGCACGGCGTCGGTGTCGGACTCGCCGGGAACCTCGACGACGATCCGATCCTCGCCCGAAGTCAGGACGACCGGCTCGGACACGCCGAGGGCGTTCACGCGGCGCTCGATGATCTGCTTGACGACCTCGGTGTCGGCCAGCGTCGGGGTCCGGTCGCCACGCGGGGCGACCCGGTACTCGACCTTGAGGCCACCCTGGAGGTCGAGGCCGAGCTTCGTCTCGATCAGTCGGTCCCCGCCATCGGCCTGGAAGCTGGGCAGACTGAGGTTCGGCCAGAAGTCGACGGCGAGGGCAAGGACGCCGATGACGGCGATGAAGAGGGCTCCGGCTCTGCGCACGAGGCGGCATGATACAGGCGCGGCCCGGCTGCCGCCGCTACGCCTCCAGGTGGGCCTTGATCCGCTCGGCCAGGGCGCGGCCGATACCGGGGACCGCGGCGATCTGCTCGACCGGCGCCTCGCGGACGCGCTTCATCGACCCGAACACCCGCAGCAGGGCGCCGCGCCGCCGCGGACCGACGCCGGGAAGCTCGTCGAACTTCGAGCGGACCGAGGCCTTGCGCCGCAGGTCGCGGTGGTAGGTGATCGCGAATCGATGGGCCTCGTCTCGGATCCGCTGGACGAGGTACAGCGCCGACGAGGTCGGCGGCAGGACGATCGGGTCCGGTCGGTCCGGCAGGAACAGCTCTTCCCGCTCCTTGGCGATCCCGGCGAGGGGGACGTCGCCCAGGCCGAGCTCGTCGAGCACCCCCTTGGCCGCGCCCACCTGCGGCTTGCCACCGTCGATGAGCACCAGGTCCGGCATCGCCCATCGACGCTCCTCGGCCGAGCCCTCGTCGCCCGGCCGCGCCGCCCGGAAGCGACGCTGGAGGACCTCACGGTGCGAGGCGACGTCGTTCGGGCCCTCGACCGTCCGGACCCTGAATCGGCGGTACTCCCCGGTCCGGGGCTTGCCGTCCTCGAAGACGACCATCGCCGCGACCGTCTCGGCGCCCTGGAAGTTCGAGACGTCGTAGCACTCGATTCGCGCGGGCAGGCCACCGAGGCCGAGCGCCTCGGCCAGGCCTTCCAGCGCGGCGAGGGTCTTGCCCTGGTCGGCCAGCCAGCGGGCCTGCTCGCGGGCCAGCATCTCCTCGGCGTTCCGGGTGGCGAGCGCCATCAGCTGGCGCCGCTCGCCGCGTTGCGGCACGACGAGCCGAACCGGCGCGATCGCGCCCCCGCCCTGGCCGCCGAGACGCCGTCGACGGGTCACCCGGACCGCGTCGGGACGGGGCACGGTCAGGTTCTCCAGCCGCTCGGTGGAACCCCCGGCGCCGGACGTCGCCGGATCCGTCATGACGGTCGCACGACGCGCGGCGAGGAACGCCTCGAGCTCCGTGGCATCGGGCAGCGCCGTCGGCACGGCGATCTCGCGGGGCACGCTTGTGGCTCGCCCGTAGTACTGCAGCAGGAATCCCGCGACCACCTCCGCGTCGCTCGTCTCGCGCGGCGTGTCGAGCAGGTAGACGTCGCGGCCGAGGGCCTTCCCGCCACGGATGACGAACAGCTGGACGGCCGCCTGGCCGTCGCGGCGGGCGAGGCCCAGCAGGTCCAGGTCGGTCCGGGCGAAGGCAGCCATCTTCTGGCTCTCCATCGTCCGTTCGATGGACCGGATCTTGTCGCGGGTGATGGCCGCCGCCTCGTAGTCCTGGCGCTCGGACTGGCGCCGCATCTCGTCGCGGAGGGCCCGCACGAGCGACTCCTGGCGGCCCTCGAGGAACAGCTCGACCTGCTCGATGTCGGCCCGGTAGTCGGCCCTCGAGATCGCCTCGATGCACGGGCCCTGGCAGCGCTTGATGTGGTACAGCAGGCACGGCCGCTGGAGGGCCCGGACGCCCTCCCGGATGTCGATCGTGCAGGTTCGGAACGGGAACAGCCGGCGGACGAGGTTCATCGCCTCGTCGACGCTCGAGGCCGAGGCGTACGGCCCGAAGTAGCGGCTGCCGTCGTTCGGGAGCTTGCGGGTCCGCTCGATCCGCGGGAAGTCGTCGGCCAGGGTGACCTTGATGTACGGGTAGCTCTTGTCGTCCTTCAGGCGGACGTTCAGCGGGGGCTGGAAGCGCTTGACGAGGTTGCCCTCGAGGAGCAGCGCCTCCGAGACCGAATCGGTGATCGTGTACTCGACGTCCTCGACCCGCTCGATCTGGGACCGGATGAGGTGCTGCTCGACGCCCGACGCCTCCTTCTGCCAGTAGCTGCGCACGCGACTCCGCAGGCTCTGCGCCTTGCCGACGTACAGGACCCGGCCGCCGGCGTCCTTCATGAGGTACACGCCGGGCTTGTCGGGCAGCTTCGCGAGCGTCGCCTGGAGCTGTGGTGTCACGCCCTGAATCGTAGGCGAGGAATCGAAGAGGCCGGGCCCGTCGGGCCCGGCCTCATGGCGGCGCGTCGAAGCCGCGCGCCGCGCGGGCGGGCGCTCAGGCGCCGGGCAGTGTCACCAGCAGGAGCTGGCCGCCTTCACGCTTGAACGTCCAGTCCGGCCCCGCCGGAGCGAGGTTGTCAGGCGCGCTCGTCGTGTCGACGTCGACGAACAGCGAGTGCGCCTGGACGGTGATCAGGAACTTGCCCGGCCCGAAGACCGACGACACGTCGATGATGCCGCTCGACTCCCAGGCGCCCCAGTTGCCGGCCCCCGAGGCATCCTCGTCGGTCGGACCCTCGTCGGCCGACTGGTCGATCCTGAGTACCGCGGTGACGGCGCCGTCGCCGAAGCGGTAGTGCATCAGGCGAGCGGTCGTCGCATTCGGCAGGCCCTGGTCGGCCGGCGCGAACTGCTGGCTGCTGCCCGGGTCCTCCGTGATCAGCAACCCGTTGGCCGTGGATTCGATGTTGTCCGGCTGGTGAATCTCACCGAGCGTCTTGACGGGGTTGTCGTCACCCTCGATGAGGATCGACAACGAGTCGACGACCGTCGGATCCGACGGGTCGAGGACCATCCGCCAGATCCGGCCGTTGGACGACGTGAAGGCGTTGCCGCCGGCGCTCGTCGCGCCGCGGCCGGAATCGACCAGGTACAGGACGTTCTGCATGCCCGGTCGCTTGTCGTGGGCCATGTCCTCGATGCGGACGAACTGGAAGACGTTGTTGAGGTCGCTCCAGTGCTCGAGGACCCACTGCGGCCCGTCCACGCCGTCGGTGGTCCCGAACTGGCGCTGCCAGGTGTTGTCGCTCGGCGGGAGCGGGTACGGACCGCCGAGGGCCTCGGGCACGTCGGCGGCCAGCATGTCCGACCCGTCTGCGTTCTTGCCGGTGGCGATGGCCTTCGGGACCGCGATGAACCGGCCGGAGATGCTCATCGTGCTGCTGACGGGGAAGTCGTAGTAGTCGTTGACACCCCCGAACGCCTCGTCCGGCACGAACGCGTACAGCGTGCCCTCGTCCTCCCACACGGCGTCGGCGTCGGCCGCGATGTACGAGTAGACCTGCGACTGGGCCGGGTTGCTGACGAACGTGTCGTCGCCGGAGACGAGGACCGGGTTGCCGTAGCCCGGCACGGCGATCGTGTTCTCGTGGTTGTGCCGGCCCATGCCCCAGATCGGCCTGTGCTGGCCGGAGTTGACGTCCAATGCCACCACGGCGCCGATCTCGCGGGCGTCCTCGGCGCCCATCAGGGACTCGGCATTGGTCCAGCCCAGCCCGTCAGCGTCGACGTCCTCCAGGACCCAGTCGATGCCCTCCTCGTTCGTGAACAGCATCGGCCGCTCCTCGAACCCGTCGGTCGTCGCCAGGAAGTTGGAGCAGAAGCGGTGGTAGCCGTCCCAGGTCGTGATGACCTTCTCGGCCGACAGGATCTGGCCGCCCCTGCGGATGACCAGCTCGCTGACCTCGGAGTTCGCGAAGTCGTTGAACGAGTTGGCTGTCGTCGGGCTGGCGGCGTTGTACGGGAACGGGACCGTCGAGGTTTCGTGGTTGACGAGGACGGTGGCCTCGTTCCTCCCACTCTGCCAGTAGGAGATGCCGTCCGGGATCGCCTCGAACAGGTAGTCGCCGATCGTGTCGCCGACGGTGATCAGGGGCTTGATCTCGGTGCCGAACGGCGCGCCGGCGCCCGGCAGGAGCATCGCTGGCTGCTCGGTCTTGAAGCCGTTCTGCGGGCTTGCCGCACCCGCTGACAGAGGCATCGACGCGACGAGCACGAGCGCCGCGCCGGCGGCCAGGAGGCCGCGCCGGGTCGGACGCCGAAGGGCTGAATGGGGCACGGGTCCTCCTCCACGTGTTGGGACACGTAACGACGTGGCCAGGACGTCCGGCGGCGCGCAGCCCCGGAGTCGCAGGCCGACACGATACCGCCCCCCGGCGATCCCGTCCGCACTCGACCGGACCGAACATGGTGCACCGGGGCACCAAACGGGGGGGCGGGGCCCCACGCCCCGCCCCCCCCCCACAGGGGTCGAAGAAGCGGGGACCGCGCCCCCGCGGGGGCGGGGGTGGCGGCGCCCCGGGGGGGG
>JBQGDI010000074.1:0-16627 GCA_052038965.1 Candidatus Limnocylindrales bacterium
GGCTGGACCTCGTACTGGGTGACGACCGGTCCGGCGTTCCGGCCGACGATGTCGGACCGGATCCCGAAGCCGGCCAGCTTCTTGACGATGATCTCCTCGTTCCGGCGATGGTGGGCCTCCTCGCCGCCTGGCGATGTCACCGATGCCTCGGATTCGCCACCGACGATCGAGCATCGCGAGTACGTCCTGCCGTCGGTCGAGCTCCTCGACCAGGGGGTGGAGCCACGGCCGCCGGGTGGCGAGGAGACGCTCCACCGCCGCACCGAGGAGATCATCGTCAAGAAGCTCGCCAGCTTCGACATCCCGGCCCAGATCGTGGGCCGCAACGCCGGCCCGGTCGTCACCCAGTACGAGGTCCAGCCGGCGCCGCATGTCAAGGTCAGCCGGATCGAGGCCCTGGCCGACGACCTGGCGATGGCCCTCGCGGCGCGGACGCTCCGGATCGAGGCGCCGATTCCCGGCAAGAGCGCCGTCGGGATCGAGATCCCGAACCAGGACTTCAACGTCGTGACCCTGCGCGGGATCCTCGAGTCGGTCGACTTCAGCGCGTCGGGCTCGAGGCTGACGTTCGCCCTCGGTCGCGACGTCGCCGGCCGGGCCCAGGCGGTCGACCTGGCGAAGATGCCGCACCTGCTCATCGCCGGCGCCACCGGCTCGGGCAAGAGCGTCATGGTCAATGCCCTGATCACGAGCCTGCTGTGCAACGCGACCCCGCACGAGGTCCGGCTGGTGCTCATCGACCTCAAGCGCGTCGAGCTGGCGGCCTACAACGACCTGCCGCACCTCCTGGCGCCGGTCATCACCGAGCCGGGCCACGCCAAGAGCGCCCTGCGCTGGGCGGCGGGCGAGATGGAGCGCCGCTACCAGGCGCTCGCCCGCGCGACGGCCCGCAACATCCGGGGCTTCAACGAGAGCCGCCCGGACCCGAAGGACCGGATGCCCTACATCGTCATCATCGTCGACGAGCTGGCCGACCTCATGATGCGCGAGGGCAAGAACGTCGAGGACCCGATCGTGCGCCTCGCCCAGAAGGCGCGGGCGACCGGCATCCACATGGTCCTCGCGACGCAACGACCCTCGGTCAACGTCGTGACGGGCCTGATCAAGGCCAACTTCCCGTCGCGGATCGCGTTCGCCATGGCGTCGCAGATCGATTCGCGCACGATCCTGGACGCGCCCGGCGCGGAGGACCTCATCGGCCGCGGCGACATGCTCTACCAGCCGTCCGACCTGCCGCGTCCGATGCGCCTCCAGGGTGTCTTCGTCTCGGACCACGAGATCGGCCGCGTGGTCAAGCACTGGCGCGACCAGCTGAGCGGGCCGATGGCCTTCGACGACGAGATCCTGGCCTACGCCGACACCGAGGACGGCGGGCCGGCGACCCAGTTCGGGTGGCTCCGCGAGTTCGACGTCGACGAGCAGACCGTGGCCGCGGCCGAGCTCGTGACGACGACCGGCAAGGCCAGCACGAGCTTCCTCCAGACGCGTCTCCGCCTGGGCTTCGCCCGCGCCGCCCGGGTCATGGACGAGCTCGAGCGCCACGGCATCGTGGGCCCCCAGGACCCGCACCGCCCGACCGCACCGCGCCAGATCTACGGCCCCGACAACTGGCTCCGCTCCGAGCGCGACATGACCTCGGATGACTGATCCGCCGAGTCCCCCTACAGTGTCGTCGCGGGGCCGACGGCCGAATGGGCGAATAGGGCGTTCCGCCGAGGGACAAGGAAGGTCGTGCGGGGGATCATTGGCGCATGACATCGCGTGATCACGCGACCCGGTCGACGCCCGAGAGCCGCTTGCGGTTCGGGGCGGGGGAACGGGAGCACGACGAGGGGCTGCCGAGCGGGCCGTCGCTGCCCGAGCGGCTCGCCGCCGCCCGCGAGCGCAAGGGCGTCGACCTCGTCCGCGCGGAGCGCGACACGAAGATCCGGGTCCGTTACCTGAGCGCCCTCGAGCGGGGCGACTACCGGGATCTCCCGGGCGCGGTCTACACGAAGGGCTTCCTCAGGAACTACGCCATCTACCTCGGGCTCGATCCCGAGGACGTCCTGCGGCAGTGGCGTCGCGAGCGCGGCGACCAGATTGGCCCGGCGCCCGTGATCGTCCCACCGCGGCCCCTGCCCGAGCCGGCCCGGCCACTGCGGTTCTCGCCGACGGTGATCGTCGCGGCGCTCATGACCGTCGGTGTCGTCGTGTTCGGGATCTACCTCTCGACGCAGCTGCTTCGCTACGCGCGGCCGCCGGAGCTGGCGGTCACGAACCCCGCCCAGGCCGTCGTCGAAGTCGCCGAGGACACGACCACCTTCACCCTGCGGGGGACGGCCACGCCGGGTGCCACCGTCAACATCCTCGTCGCGGGCCGCGAGGAGCCGTACCGGGTGACGGCCCTCGCCAGCGGCGAGTGGAGCCTGCAGGTCGACCTGCGGCGAGGCCAGAACCGGTTCGAGATCGACGCCGTCAACCCCGAGACCGGGAAGCGATCCGAGGAGACCCGGCAGATCGTCATCAGCGTGCCGTTCCTCGTCTTCCAGGCCCCGACGCTGACCGTCAACCAGCCGGTCGAGGGCACGACCTACGAGAACGGCGCCACCCCGGTCGAGGGCACGACGACGAACGCCGAGACCGTGACCGTGACGGCCGCGTACCTGGGCGATGTCGGGTCGACGCCCGCACCGACGGCCACTCCGGCACCCACGCCGGTCCCGACGGCGGGCGCCTCGCCGGGCACCTCGCCAGCGCCCGCGAACGGCACGACCGTCGACGTGAAGGACGACGGCTCGTTCGAGCTGCCGCTCGAGCTGACCACCGGCCGCTGGGCGATCACGATCACCGCCACCTCGGCCGAGGGCAAGACCGCCTCGCTGACCCGGAACGTCACCGTCGCCTACCGGGGCGTCAACCTCGTCGTCACGATCCGTGGCGGCTCGGCCTGGATCAAGGTCTGGGTCGACGGGCAGCTCGTCGGGCCGCAGAGCGGCCGCGTCTACACCGGCGGCAAGACGCTCACCTTCAGCGGCGAGAAGTCGGTCGAGGTCCGGACGGGATCCTCGGGCGCGACCTTCTTCACCCTCAACGGCGTCTCGCTCGGCTCGCTCGGCCGCTCCGGCGTGCCCGAGACGTGGCTGTTCGCGCCACCCGCCAACCCGGTCAAGACGAATCGCACGTGAGCGAGGGGGCGCGAGCAGGGGCGGAGGCGGGACGGTAGCGGTGGCGCCAGCGACGCTCGTCGCCCGCGCGGAGCGGTTGCAGGGGCTGTGCCTCGGGCGGGCGCTGACCGTCGGGGCCGGCGAATCCTGCACCGGCGGGCTGATCGCCGAGTCGATCACCGCGGTCGCGGGCTCGTCGGGCTATTTCCTCGGCTCCATCGTGGCGTATGCGAACGAGGCCAAGGCCTCGCTGCTCGGTGTCCCGGCCGCGGCGATCGAGGCGCACGGCGCGGTCAGCGCGCAGGTCGCCAAGGCGATGGCGACCGGCGCCCGGGAGCGGTTCGGCGCCAGCCTGGCGGTCGGGGTGACGGGCATCGCCGGACCGGAGGGTGGCACGGCCGAGAAGCCGGTCGGACTCGTCTACCTCGCCCTCGCCACCGACGCCGGGGTCGACGTCAGGCGGTTCCAGTGGTCCGGCGATCGCAACGAGGTTCGTGAGCATGCCACGGTCGCGGCGCTCGACTGGCTCATCGAGGCGGCGTCCTGACGTGACCCGCTCGGCTGCCGACGTCGGCGCCGGCCTCGCCCCGGCCCGGGCCGCGCAACCGATCCGGGAGGGCGAGCGGATCCATGTCGTCGGCGTCGCCGGCGCCGGGGCCTCGGCCGCCGGACTCCTCGCGCTGGGCGCCGGCGCGACGGTCTCGGGCTGCGATCCCGGCGGTCCATCGCCCTACACGCCACCGCTCGAGGCGGCGGGCGTGCCCCTGGCCTGGGCCCACGACCCGGCCCACGTCGTCGGACAGCCCATGCCCGATCGGCTCGCGGTCACGAAGGCGCTCACCGCGATCCGGCCCGACCACCCCGAGCTCGTGGCAGCAAGTGCTCGCGGGATCCCGCTCGAACCGTGGCAACAGGTCGTGGCCGACGCCGCCGCCGGGCGGACCCTGGTCGCCGTCGCCGGGACGCACGGCAAGAGCACGACGGCCGGCTGGCTGACGCACGTCCTCGCGGCCGCCGGCCTCGATCCGGGAGCGTTCGTCGGTGCGCTCCTGCCGGCCTCGATCAGCGGCGGGCTGCCGGCGACGGCGCGACAGGGCAGGGGAGCGCCGTTCGTCGTCGAGGCCGACGAGTACGCCGGCAACTTCGATGCCTATCGCCCGGCCCTCGTCGGGCTGACGACCATCGAATGGGACCACCCGGACGTGTTCGCCGATCGGGCTGCGGTCATCGAGGCGTTCGCAGCCTGGCTCGAGCGCTCGCCCGATGCGACCATCGTCGCCAACGTTGGCGACCCGGGGGTCGCGGAGCTCGTCGGACGCAGCCGGGGCGGACGCTTGGTCATTGGGGTCGCCATTGGCGGGCGTGCTGACGTCGAGGCCACGATCGACGCGGCGCGGCCCGACGGCTCGGAGCTGGTCATCCGCAGGGACGCCGAACGGCTTCGCGTTCGCGTGCCCCTGGCGGGTGCGCACAACGCCGCAAATGCGCTCGTCGTGGCGGGACTCGCACTCCAGCTTGGCCTGACGCCGGATTCGGTGGGGCAAGGGATCGAGACGTTCGAGGGTGTCGGTCGCCGGCTCGAGCGCAAGGGCGAGGCGGCCGGCGTCGTGGTCTACGACGACTACGGGCACCACCCGACGGCCATCCGGGCGACGATCGAGGCGATGCGGCAGAGGGAGCCCGGCCGCCGGCTGTGGGCGGTGTACGAGCCACTGACCTTCCACCGCACCGCGGCGCTGCTGGAGGACTTCGCTGCCGCGCTCTCGACGGCTGACGCCGTCGCCGTGGCCGACATCTGGGCGGGCCGCGATCCGGACACCTCGATCGCCTCCGCGGAGGGACTCGCCGCCGCCGTCCGGGCCCGCCGCGGCGACCTGACAGCCGAGGCGCCCGGCTCGGTCGAGGCCACGGCGGCCTGGCTCGCGCTGAACGTCCGGGACGGAGACGCCGTGCTGGTGATGGGTGGCGGCCGCTCGTACCGCATCGCCGAGCTCCTCCTCCAAGCGCTCGCGTGAGGTCGTCACGACAGGCGCACTGCCGTTGTCATCCGGCACTGGGAGTACCGGTATCCACGGATTGGCACCGCTCGTAGGAGCTGCCACGCACGGCGGCTCGGTCAGGCGGCACTTGTGTTGCCGTTAGGCCGCGAATCGGTGGATAACGCAGCTACCAGCAGCAGGTGACAGCGGGACCCGGCCGGGCCGCGGCTAGCACGACCGGCATCAGGTGACAGCGGAGGGCAGCGGCGTATCTCGCGCGAAGCCGCGGCAGCGAAATCCGTTGGCCGTTGCACCGAATGGGACGTGAACGGGCATACTGTCCGGGCACAGCCGCAGCTCCGGTGTGGGCAGACGCCGCGCCGGCTCCAGGGGAGGCGACAGGGGATGAGTGGCGAAGTCTCGTTCGACGTCGTCAGCGAGTTCGACGCCCAGGAGCTCCGGAACGCGCTCGACCAGGTGCGTCGCGAGACCGGGCAACGCTACGACTTCCGGGGCGCCACCGTCGACCTCCAGCAGGGGCGCGACGAGCTCGTGCTGTTGACCGACGACGAGTTCCGCGCGACGGCCGTGAAGGACCTCATCGAGTCGAAGGCCATCCGGCGCGGACTGTCTCTCAAGATCTTCGACTGGGGCAAGGTCGAGCCCGCGGGCGGCAACAAGGTCCGCCAGCACATCGGGCTCCGGCGTGGCCTGCCCGAGGAGCTCGCGAGGAAGATCACGAAGCTGATCCGCGACGAGTTCCCGAAGGTCAAGTCGCAGATCCAAGGTGACGCCGTACGCGTGTCCGGCAAGAGCAAGGACGAGCTGCAGCGCGTGATCACCCGGCTCCGCGAGCTTGACGAGGTCGTCGAGTTGCAGTTCCAGAACTACCGGTGAGCGTGATGGGCAGAAATCTCCTCGGCCGAATCCTGGTGGTCCTCGTGATCATCTTCCTCGTCCTCAGCCTCGTGGTGACCTCGCTCCCCGGCCAGGTGCCCGGATGACCGAGCCGAGGATCGACCGCGAACCGGAGGTGCTCGCGCTGGACGAGCCAGACGACGCCGCCGTCTTGACCGCCTCCTCCGAGACACCCCCCGAGTCCGTGACCGCGCGTGACGCGGACGCCGAGCCCGCGAGCGCCGGCGAGGCCGAGCCCGCGCCGGCGGAGGGACTCGCCGACGAGCCGGCCGCCGCGGCGGCCGAAGCGCCGGCCGAAGCCCCGGAGCTGCCGGCGGCGCAGGCCGCCGAGCCAGCGAGCGTGGAGATGGCGGAGGAAGGGACCGAGCCGGTGGACGCGGTGGCGGTCGAGCCGGCGCGCACGGCCGAACCGATGACCGTCGGCCGAATGGTGGCGGAGGCGATCCGGCGTGCCGGGGTCCGCTGGGCGTTCACGGTTCCCGGGGAGAGCTTCCTCGGGCTCCTGGAGGGCCTCGAGGCGGCCGGCATCAACGTCGTCTCGACTCGTCACGAGGGGGCCGCGGCGTTCATGGCCGAGGCCCACGCCCAGCTGACCGGCCGGCCCGCGGCATGCCTCGGAACGCGATCGGTGGGTGCCAGCAACCTGGCGATCGGAATCCACGCGGCGTACGCCGATTCGGCGCCGATGTTCGCGCTCGTTGGCGGCGTGTCGCGATCGTCCCGTGGACGCGAAGGCTTCCAGGAGATCGATCTGCCGGGCAGCATCGGCAGGCTCGCGAAGTGGGCCGCCGAACCCGCCGACGTCGGCTCCGCCGTCGAGGCCGTCGCGACGGCCGTCGAGCAGGCGGTGACCGGGCGACCCGGACCGGTCGTGCTGTCGCTCGCCGAGGACCTGCTCGACGAGATCGTGCCCGCCGGAGCCGGTCCGTCCCTGCCGCGGATCCCCCCACCGCGGCCGTCCGATGACGAGATCCGGGATGTCCTGCAGCTCATCGCCCGGGCCAGCCGGCCCGTCATCCTCGCCGGTGCCGGGGTCCTGCGCGCCCGGACATCCAATGATCTGATGCGCCTGGCCGAGCTCCTGCGCGTCCCGGTGATTGCCTCCTGGCGTCGCGGGGATGTGATCCCCAACGATCATCCGCTGTACCTCGGCATGGCCGGCTACGGCGCTCCGGCAACGGTTCGCGAGCGCCTCACGTCGGCCGACGCGATGCTCGTCATCGGCAGCCGCTTGAACGAGATCACGACGGCCGACTGGTCGATCCCCAGCGTCGGGACCCGATGGGCTCATGTCGACATCGCGCCCGCCCGACCCGAAGGCCTGCCGCCGGCGACGATGACCGTGACGGCCGACGCGCGGCTGTTCCTGCGGGGGGCGGTCTCGCGGCTGGAGTCGCGCGGCGTCCTCGATGCGACCGCGGCCGATGCCCGGAGCGAGGCCAACGCCGCGGATCGAGCCGCCTGGGAGGCGGCCACGATCATCGATGACCACCCGTGGTCCGGCCCCGGAGTACACCCCGGCCGGGTCGTCGCCGCGCTGCGACGCCTCCTGCCGGACGATGGCATCGTGACGACCGACGCCGGCTCCTTCGGGACGTGGGCCGCCCGGGGATTCCGGTTCAGGCGCCCCGGCACCTTCATCGGCTCGACTGCCGGGGCGATGGGCTACGGCCTGCCGGCGGCGATCGCTGCGGGCCTCGTGCACCGCGACCGGGCGGTCGTGGCGCTGGTCGGCGACGGCGGCCTCGGGATGACCCTGGCCGAGGTCGAGACCGCGGTGCGCTGCGGCCTCCGCACGGCGATCCTCGTCTTCGACAACCAGCGCTTCGGAATGATCCGGAGCTATCAGGATCGTCGCCCCGGCGGCAGCAGCGTCGGGACCGATCTCGGCGCGATCGACTTCGCGGCCGCGGGTCGGGCGATGGGCGCTCGCGGCATCCGGGTCGAGGACGACGCCGCGGTCGAGGTCGCCCTCCGCCAGGCTCTCGCCGCCGATCGGCCGACCATCGTCCACCTCATCGTCGACCGCCGCTGGGAGGGGGTCGACAGCCGGCCCTGACGCCACCGTCCGCGATGGCGCCTCGGTCAGGCCGTCCGGCGCTTCCGCGCGCGGCGTGGGCCCGGCTCGACCCCGGCCGCTCGGTCGTCCTGCGCCTGCCGGTCGAGGATCTGCTTGAAGACCTTGCCCATGCCCGGGCGCATGAGCTCCCGACGCTCGGCGTCGGCATCGTGGTCGCGGCGCCGGTTGCGCGCCGCCTCCCGAGGGTCGAGCTCGTCGTCCACGGCCGGATCGTCCGGCCTGGCGCGACGGGCGTCAAGCCACCACTCGTCCGATAGGCTGTCACCGTGGCGAGACGAGCGAAGGATGATGCCGAGGCACCGGAGCGCCTGAAGCGCGTGCGCGCGGGCACGTACCGCACGGCCGACGGTCGGTTCGCGGTCGAGCAGGCCGGGCCAGGCTGGATGCTGGTCGATGCCGAGCAGTCGAATGAGCTCGGGCTGCCCCTCGTACGCGGACCGTTCGAGACGCTCGACGACGCGCGCCGGGCGATCGAGGCCGCCCGAAGCGGCCCGGTGCCTCGCTCGGACCTGGCCGGCGGCGGGTCGGGGCGCAGGCCGCAACCGGAGGCGTCGACGCCGCCGCCCGGGCGACCCGCTCGGCGCGCGCGCCCTCCGAGGCCGGCCACCCCGCCAGTCGTGATTCGCGAGCTCCGCGTCGCCGACGGCCCGGCCCTGCGGGCCCTCTGGACCGAGGCCGGGTTCCGCTCGCTCGGCGACGACGACCTCGCCCTCGCCCGACTGGTCAAGCGGAACCCCGGTCTCGTCCTCGTCGCCGTCGAAGGGCGCCAGGTCGTGGCGTCGGCCCTCGGGACGTGGGATGGGCGGCGGGGCTGGATCTACCACGTGGCCACAGCGGCCAGCCATCGACGCCGGGGGATCGCGGCCCGGCTCGTCCGCCAGGTGGAGGACGGGCTGCGGGCGCTCGGCTGTCCCAAGGTCAACGTCATCGTCCGCGATGGCAACGACGATGGCACGGCCTTCTGGCGCGCCATCGGGTACGACCAGGCCCCGGCGCGGCAGCACGGCAAGGAGCTGGGGCCGGGCTGATTGCCGGGCGAGTGTCATCCGCGGGGCCGGTGACCTCGGCGTCGCCGAAAGCATCCCGCGACTACCGTGGTCAGGCCGGTCCGGCCCACCGCCACATCGTCGGCGGAGGCCCGGCGCCGTGAGCGACCTCGAGGCCTCGGCGCGGAACCTTCGGAGTCGAGACGCCCGGGCGGGCCGGGCCGGCGCCAGTCGGACGGGTCGCTGCGCGGACACGCCAGCAAGGCGAGACTATCCTCATCCCGACAACCCAACGGGAGGTGCAGCGTGTCCATCGCCGACGCCGTCGCGCGGGCCCGGGCCTATCTCGCCGAGCATCCCACGGAGGCGCGCTACCGCGACGCCCACGCTCGGGCGCGGCTGTCGTCTGGCCTCGTCGTCGACGTCGACGGGCCCGGGGGCGAGTCGCTCCGGACCGACATGCCACGCGGCATCGGCGGCACCGCAACCCTGCCGTCACCTGGCTGGTATCTCCGGGCAGCCGCGGCGTCGTGCGTCGTGTCGCTGATCGCGATCCGGGCCGCGACCCTCGGCATCCGGTTGGGACCGGGCGCCGTCGAGGCCGTCGTCGACAGCGAGTCCGACGATCGCGGCATCCTCGGCGTCGATGACTCGGTCCCGGCCGGCGCCCTGTCGGTCAAGGTCGTCGTCCAGATCGAGGCGCCGGACGTCGATCGGGCGCAGGCGGAGGAGATCGCGCGCTGGGCGGTCGGCCATTGCCCGGTGACAGAAGGGCTCGGTCGCGCCGTGCCGGTCGAGCTCGAGGTCGTCTAGTCACCGGTCTCGCCGCGCCGGCCCTCGCCGGCCCCGCCCGAGGCCGCACCACCCGACACCGCCGGGATCACGTGCACGATGGCGTCGGACGGGACGGGCGTGTCGAGGGTTGCGCGCATGCCGGCGACGAAGACGTTGATGTGTGGCCGGATGACCGGCCCGGCATCGACGATCCGGTTGCGGATGCCCGGGACGCGGGCGTCGAGGTCGGCGATCACCTCGGCGACGGTCGCGCCGTTGGCCTCGACGCGGCGAGCCGCGCCCGGGAACAGCGCGACCAGCGATCGCGGAAGGTGGACCTCCGCCATCGTCAGTCGCGGAGTGCGGCCTTGACCGACCAGATTCCCGGCAGGTTGTCGACGATGAGCGACCATGTCCGGCCTTCGTCGAGGCTGCCGTAGAGCTGGCCCGTGCTGGTTCCGAAGTAGACCGCGACCGGGTCGCCGCGATCGGCGGTCATCGCCTCGCGGAGCACGGTCAGGTGGGCATGCTCCTGGGGCAGGCCCGCGCCGGAGCGGAGCCACGAGTCGCCGCCATCGTTGGTGCGCCAGACCGCGGCCCTGCCATCCGGCATCGTCCGCCCGCGGTCCGCCCCGTTGAGGGGAATCGTCCAGACCGTCAGCGGGTCGCGTGGATGGGCGGCCATCGGGAAGCCGAAGTCCGAGGGCAGGCCCTCGCTGATCTCCTGCCACTGCCGCCCGCCGTCGAGCGATCGATAGACCCCGCAATGGTTCTGCTGGTAGAGGCGCTCCCCGCCATCGGCCGCGACGACGATCTTGTGGACGCACTGGCCGAACTCGGGAAAGCGATCCGGCATGTACTCGGCGCGGACACCCTTGTTGCGCGTCTCCCAGGACCGCCCTCCGTCGGTCGTCTCGAAGGCCCCGACCGCGGAGATCCCGACCCACAGGCGGCTGGGATCGCTCGGGTGGGGAGCGATCGAGTGGAGGCACAGGCCGCCGTTGCCGGGTTGCCACTCCGGCCGGCTCGGATGGTTTGTCAGGCCCTCGACGTGGTGCCAGGTCTGACCGTCGTCCGTGCTCCGGAAGAGGCCCGCCTCCTCGACACCGGCATAGAGCGCATCAAGGCCGGGTGTGACGTTCCAGACCGTCGTCACCTTCGGACCCGCGTCGCCGTACGTCAGGCCCTCGCTGGAGTGCGTCCACGTCGCGCCGAGGTCGCCGCTGCGCCAGACCGCGGGGCCGTACCAGGTGCTGCCACCCGCGGCGTAGATCGCCCCGGTGCGCCGGTCGACGACCGCGTCGTGAATCGGCCAGCCGTCGCACAGGGGTCCGCGGATCTGCCAACCCTTCCGGCTCTCATCGCCGTCGAGCAGGAAGAGGCCCTTGCGTGTCCCGACCAGCAACAGGCTTCGCTCGGCCATGGCTCCCCTCCGAACGCTCAGTCGGCTCGATCTCGCACGGCGACCATAGCGCAGGGCCGCGTTCGGCGTCGCCGCCAGCCCCGGGTTGCGCCGGCAGGGCCCCTCGGTCGATCCTTCCGGGATGACCGAGCGTCGGGTGCTGTCGGAGCGCGCCCTGAACCGCGCGCTCCTCGCTCGTCAGCTCCTCCTCGAGCGAGCGGCGCTGCCGATCCCGAAGGGCCTGGAGCAGGTCGGCGGCCTCCAGACCCAGTACGCGCCGTCGGGCTACGTCGGGCTGTGGTCGCGCCTCGCAGGCGTCCGGCGCGAGGACCTGACCCGGGCGCTCGAAGTCCGCGACGTGGTCCAGGCGACGCTGATGCGCGTGACGATCCACACCGTCTCGCGGGCCGAGTTCTGGCCCTTCGCGCTCGGCGTCCGGCGGGCGCGTCGGGAGTTCGCGGCCCGCAACCCGACGCTGCCGGCCGAGGCGGACCTGCAAGCCGGCGCCAAGCGCCTCCAGGACGCGCTGGCTGCCGGTCCAAAGTACGTGAAGGAGCTCGACGGCATGGCGGCCGGGTTCGTCCGGGCGCTCAGCCTGTGGCTCGATCTCGTGCGGGTGCCGCCCTCGGGCACCTGGGAGCGGCGGCGGGCAGATCGCCTCGCCCTCGCGGTGGATTGGGTCGGGGCACCTGATGTCACCGAGGCGGAGGGCCTCATCCACCTCGTGCGCGCCTACCTCCGCGGTTTCGGTCCGGCGCCATGGCGCGACGTCGCGAGCTGGGCCGGTATCCCGGTCGAGGCGGCGAAGCGCGCCGGCCGGGAGCTGACCCTCGTCCGCTACTCGGACGCAGCCGGGGGCGAGCTCGTCGATCTCCCGGACGAACCGCTGCCGGACCCGGACACCCCGGCACCCGTCCGCTTCCTCCCGCAGTTCGACGCGAACCTCCTCGTCCACACGCGTCGGACCGGCCTCGTCCCCGAGGTCCATCGGCGACGGCTGATGAACGTGAGGAACCCGTTCCCGCCCGGCGCCGTGCTCGTCGATGGACGCGTCGTCGGCGGCTGGTCCGCACGGACCGGAGAGGTCGTCGTCGACCTGTACGAGCCGGTCTCGGCCCGCGACCGCGAGGAGCTCGAGTCCGAGCGGGAGGCCCTGACCGCGTTCCACGCCTGATCCATGGCCTGAATCGACCCGTCGCGCGAGAATCCTCGAATTCCCCTCCGGGGCGTGTCGATTCGCCGAGTCCTCGCTCGACGAGGTGGTAGAGCGACCACCAGCCTCGAGCCCGATCGGGCGCGGCCCGCTCGGGAAGCAGAAGGGAGCACGAGATGCGCGTCATGGTCCTGGTCAAGGCCGACCCGCGAACGGAGGACGGCGTCCTCCCGACCGAGGCGGAGCTGGCCGAGATGACGGCCTTCAACGAGGAGCTCGTCCGCGCCGGCGTGATGCTCGCCGGCGAGGGGCTCCATCCGAGCTCGAAGGGTGTCCGGGTCCGGTTCGACGGTTCGAGCCGCAGGGTCGTCGACGGCCCGTTCACGGAGGCCAAGGAGCTCGTCGCAGGTTACTGGCTCTGGCAGGTCCGGTCGCTCGACGAGGCGATCGAGTGGCTGAAGCGAGCACCGTTCCGCGAGGGCGAGGTCGAGATCCGGCCGGTCTTCGAGGACGACGACTTCGGCGCGGCCTTGACGCCCGAGCTCCGCGAGCGCGAGCAGCGCCTCCGCGAGGCCACGGCCGATCGCGGCTGACCGAGCCGGACGTCAAACAGGACTTGGGTGATAGGAAGGAAGGACGACCGATGCCCCGCTACTTCATGCGCACCGCACCGCAGTACGACGACACGCCCGGGACCCCACCGACGCCGGAGATGATGGAGCGGATGGGCGCCTTCATCGAGGAGAGCTTCCGGAACGGGACCCTCATCGCCACCGGCTCGCTGGACCCGAACGCGACGAAGATCGAGCACCGAGATGGCCGGTTCACGCTGACCGACGGCCCGTTCACCGAGGCCAAGGAGGCGATCGTCGGCTGGGCCCTCATCGAGGTCGGCTCGAAGGACGAGGCGATCGAGCAGTCGAAGCGGTTCTGGGACATCGTCGGTGACGGAGTCGGGTTCATCCAGCGCGTCCATGACCCGGACGAGATCCGGTTCGAGCAGCCGTAGCGCGATGACCCTCTCGACGAGCCGGGGCGACGTGGTCGGCCGCGCGATCGACGCGGTCTGGCGGATGGAGTCGCCCCGGCTCATCGCCGCGCTGACACGGATCGTCCGGGACGTCGGCCTCGCCGAGGACGTCGCCCAGGACGCACTCGTCGCGGCCCTCCAGCAGTGGCCCGAGTCCGGGGTCCCGGAGCGCCCCGGCGCGTGGCTGATGGCCGTCGCCAAGCGGCGCGCGATCGAGGGCTTCCGGCACCGGACGATGGCCGAGCGGAAGCACGAGGAGCTCGGTCGGGCGATCGAGGCCAGCGAACCCTCGGAGACCGACCTCGACGAAGCCATCGACAACGCCGCGATCGGCGACGACCTCCTGCGCCTCGTCTTCATCTGCTGCCACCCGGTCCTCTCGGTCGACGCCCGCGTGGCCCTCACGCTGCGGCTCCTCGGTGGCCTGACGACCGAGGAGGTCGCGCGGGCGTACATCGTGCCCGAACCGACGATCGCCCAGCGGATCGTGCGCGGGAAGCGGACGCTGACCGAGGCCCGCGTGCCGTTCGAGGTGCCCCAGGGCGCGGACTTCGAAGCCCGCCTGGCATCGGTCCTGCAGGTCATCTACCTGGTCTTCAACGAGGGCTACTCGGCGACCGCAGGCGAGCACTGGGTCCGGCCGGCGCTGTGCGAGGACGCCCTCCGGCTCGGTCGCGTCCTGGCCGGCCTCGTGCCCGACGAGCCCGAGGTCCACGGGCTCGTCGCCCTGATGGAGATCCAGGCATCGCGCCTCCGGGCCCGCGTCGATGCCAGCGGGGCGCCGATCCCCCTCCTCGAGCAGAACCGCGCCCGGTGGGATCGGCTGCTGATCGGCCGCGGCCTCGCGGCGCTCGCCCGGGCCGAAGCCCTCGGCGGGGCCGCCGGCCCGTACGCCCTCCAGGCGGCGATCGCCGGCTGCCACGCGAGGGCTGCGACGCCGGAGGACACCGACTGGCCGCGGATCGTGGCGCTCTACGACGCCCTGGTCGTGCTCCAGCCCTCGCCGATCGTCGAGCTCAATCGAGCGGTCGCGGTCGGCATGGCGTACGGGCCGGCGGCCGGGTTGGAGATCGTCGACGCGCTCGTGGACGAGCCATCGCTGCGCACCTACCACCTCTTGCCGGCCGTCCGCGGGGACCTCCTGGCGAAGCTCGACCGGAACGAGGAGGCGTCGGCCGAGCTCGCCCGGGCGGCGTCGATGACCCGGAACGTGCCCGAGCGCGAGCTGCTCCTGCGGCGAGCGGCCGGAGCTGCCGAACGCGCCGTCCGCTAGGCGGACGGGCGGTCAGAAGGCGCGGCGCAGGATGACGAGGCCGACGAGCACGACCGCGGCGAGCGCGACGAGCTCGATCGGCGTCAGCGAGCCGAGCCAGCCGACCGCCGCGTCGAAGGCGTTGCCGATGTTCGCGAACGGATCGTCGTAGCCAAGGTCTGGCATGCCTGCCCCGCCGCCGCCACCGCCAACCTGGCCCGCCGGCCCTTCGCCGATCCCGCCGCCATACTCGACCATGCGCCGATGATCGCACCGGCCGCAAGTCCCCGGAGGGCCGCACGCCATGACCACGGCCAGCACCTACCGCGCACCCGGCGTCGTGATGACCGAGCGCGAGCACGACATCCCGCTCGATCACACCGCCCAGGACGGCCCGACGATCACGGTCTTCAGCCGCGAGGTCGCCGACCCGGACGGCCTCGACCGGCCGTACCTCGTGTTCCTCCAGGGTGGGCCCGGCGGGGAGGCGACCCGGCCGACGGCTCCGCCAACGGGCTGGATGAAGCGCGCCCTGCGTGATTACCGGGTGCTGCTCCTCGACCAGCGCGGAACCGGCCGATCCACGCCCGTCGGCGACATCCCGGGCGACACGCCCGAGGCGCAGGCCCGCTATCTGACCCACTTCCGGGCCGATTCGATCGTCCGTGACGCGGAGTGGATTCGCCGGGAGCTGGGCGTCGAGCGCTGGAGCATCCTCGGCCAGAGCTTCGGCGGCTTCTGCTCGCTGACCTACCTCTCGGTCGCACCGGACGGCCTCCGGGAGGCCTTCATCACCGGCGGCCTGTCGCCGATCGGGCGGCCGCCGGACGACGTCTACGCCGCGACGTGGCAGCGGGTGATCGAGAAGAACGAGGCCTACTACGAGCGCTACCCGGACGACCGGCAACGACTCGCCGCCATCGCCCGGCGCCTCGAGGACGAGGACCTGCGGCTGCCGACCGGCGATCGGCTCACCTCACGTCGCTTCCGTCAGCTCGGGCTCAAGCTCGGGATGAGCGACGGCTGGGAGCTGATCCACCACGTCGCCGAGTTGCCATTCGGGTCGCGCGGGTTCCTCCATGACCTCATCGACGGGGCGGGGCGTTTCGAGCGCAACCCGCTGTACGCGACGCTGCACGAGTCGTCGTATGCCGACGGCTTCGCGACGCGCTGGTCGGCCCAGCGGACGATGCCCGACGTCGTCGAGGAGCGCGGCTACCTGACCGCGGAGCACGTGTTCCCGTGGATGTGGGAGGACTACGCCGGCCTGCGGCTCCACCGCGACGCAGCGACCATCCTGGCCGATCACCCGTGGCCCAAGCTCTACGACGCCGATCGGCTCGCCCACAACGAGGTCCCCGTCGCGGCGACGGTCTACTCGCACGACCTGTACGTCGAGCGGGACCTTGCGGTTGAGACAGCCCGGCGGGTCCGTGGCCTGAGGACCTGGGAGACCGACGAGTTCGAGCACAACGGCCTGCGGGCCGACGGCGAGCGCGTCCTCGGGCGGCTCATCGACATGGTCCGCGGCCGGGCGTAGGCCGCGAGTGGTCAGTCCCGCGCGCCCGTGCCCGGCTCGAGTTCCAGGTCGATCGTCCGGACGCGGCGCGTGCGGCCCGCGTCCGTGCGAACCACCGCGGCCGGGATCACGCCGCCGACCACGGATTCGACGACGGCCGCCTCCCCGGCATAGAGACCCGAGCCGATCCGGACCCGGAGGCCCTGCCGAAGCTCGGCTCGCCCGGCGATGGCCGTCGGGTCGATCGAGACCGACCGGCCTGCCCCGGCGTTTCGAGGGTCGTCCAGCGATGGTGTGCCCCGCGAGGCCGTCTTGGGCGGTGGGTAGGTGACCTTCCGACGCCGCATCGCCTAGCGCCGCCCGCGACGCGGCGACGGCTCGGCCTTCG